>DUNT01000074.1 GCA_012839205.1 Clostridiaceae bacterium | reverse complement strand
TAGTATGTAGGTGTACTTTTATAAAATTATTTATCATTTCAAATCTTTTTTCCCAGGTATGCTCTTCCAGCCAGGTATATGTCTCTTCATCTTTGAAACCAATTTTACCTTCCAGAATAAGACGTATTTTTTCAATAAAGTTTTCATGGTCGTAGCCAATGTAAACTGAGGGAACATTACGTACCTCCGGCAAATCGGTGGACACCACGGGTTTTCCGGAAGCCAGGTACTCATACATCTTTATGGGATTTGTCGCCAGGGTTATCGGATTTAGGAGGAAAGGTATTATGCATACCGTACTGTAATTCAAATATGCAGGCAATTGAAAATATGTTTTTAATCCCAGATACACAAGATTTGAAATATGCCTGGGAACCTTTATTCCATATTCGGTTCCGATAACGCATACCAGCGCATGTTGGAAAGTATGAGCAATCCTCTCAACTAATTTTGTGTCTACCCAGTTTGCCCATGCGCCGGAATAGGTAATTACAGGACCGTTATGACTGCTTAACTCCGGCGGTCTTTCCACAGTTTTCCCTGGTTTGAACCTGTCAATATCGCAACCATTGGGAACCATTATGCTGGGTTTATCAGGGTATTCCCGATTTATCTCCTCCGTAAGAATCTTTGCTGTGGTAATGACCGCATCCGATTTTTCGATCATTGGCCTTAAGTACGGCCTCCATGCATCGAAATCATCCACATAGTCATAAACAATAAAATCAGGCTGGTATAAATCCAGGAAAATATGGAGCTTCGACCATGAAACCCACAGTATTATTTTTTTGCCCATTTTTTTAAGCTCGGGTACAATGTCTCTGATAAAACAGCTGTTGTTATGTATTATTTTTAAATTGTGATTAATCTCGGTATAAAATTTTGTTTTTGATTGGATCTTATTACAGTAGTAAACTTCATATCCGTTCATAGAGAACTGCTCCATGATTTGTTGAGGCCGCTGCCGCATATAATCCCAGTCAATGGTAGGCGGGAAAATAACCGCCCATTTAAGATCATTGGCCGGAATGCCTCCTAGTTGCAGATCTTTTATTTCAAACATATGTTTAATATCCTTGTATTCATTTATTTCATTATTCATGCTATCAACCTCACTAGTCAAGTATTATAGGCGCTTTGGAAAGCTGCTTCATATGTTTGGATATACCTTTTAAGCGAGGGGCCATATCCCTTGAAAGAATATCATCAATTATGGATTCGTTAATTACGCCATCAACGAAAAACTCATTGAGATCCAGTTCTTTCATCAGGAATTGAACCTTGGGCGTACTTTTCAGCATAATAGCAGGTATTCCGTGACTTATTGCCACAAGCCCCGCATGCAGCCTGGAAGTAATCACTATATCCATTGAGGCAAGAAAAGATGCCTTTTTATGTAAAGACACAGATTCGGGCAGTATGACCCGTTTATCAGGGGTGCTCATGATATTGTAATAAAAGTCTTTGGAAGTATCCTGCATTGAGACTGTAAACGTAGTTTTGGTCGTTTTTGTCTTGGTCAGGGCTTCTTTGATTTGGGCAAAATATTTGGAAGCATAAGCATTCATGCTAACCATAATCTTTTTCCCATGGGCGGCAAGCGGGAAGGGCTGTGCCTCGTAGTTCCAAATGGCCTCCGGTACCACTCCACACTCGATTCCAAGATATTTCTGCGCCAACTCTCTGTCGAAGGATGTTCGTACCGTCACATCATAAGCCCTGTCTAATATACTCTTTAATTGTGCCAATACAGGCTGTGAGACAATACGGTTATCAATGCCGACACGACTGAATATGTAAGGAACCTTTAAGCCCTCCTGGAGAAAGTCAAAATAATTTGCGCCCAAAAATATAAGCCCTCCACCACCGATGATAACCAGATCATATTTGTTCAGTGTATCCCTGTATTTGGCGACTCCCAGCCGGTCGGCAAGAACAAGGTTATAATCAACATCATAATATAATGTTCCCAGGCCACCGCTAAATATTGTGATATCAGCTTTGGGGTACTGTATTTGTATGAGTTTGATCATCTCAAGAAGGTTTAACTCATCCCCCAGATTATTATGTCCATAGTAACCTATAATAGCAATTTTCATACCTGCACCGCCTTTAAAGTTTCAACTATTTCACTGGCTCTCTTTTGGTAGTTGTGATTTTCATAGATAAACTTTTGACCGTTTAAAGCTATTCTTTCCCTTTCTGATTCATTGTTCAGATAATAGTTCATAAGCTCCACCGTTTCTTCATAACCAGAAGACCACACAAGATGAGTGTGATTTTTAAACATGTATTCTATTGCCCTGGTGTGCTGTGTAAGAAAAAATCCTCCACATCCAAGGACTTCAAATGTTCTCATGGATTGCATTGTCCGGGAATTGGTTATGGAATGAACCCCCAGTGTGATCTTGGCTGAAGAATAGGCTATAACACTTTTTTCATGGGATATATATCCTTTATTGTATTGAGGGGGCAAATTAAATGCATGTTTTGGGTTATCCCAATCAAATCCATATACCTCAAGTTTTTTGTTTTTATCTATAAAAGGTTTGATGATATATTCATAAGCCTTTCGCCGCTCCGGAAAAACATTGTAATTGTTTCCTATATGTATGGCGTCTAAGGAAGCAAAATGTTTATCAACAGGATACTTGAAGTAGTAGTCCGGATCAGCGGCAAAAGGTATGCAAATTGCTTTATGTCCTTTTCCCCTGTAGCTTCCCAGCATTTCCATGTCTGGGGTCAATACCAGTACTGACTTTTGCGCCCATTGCATTGCAAGGGTATTATGAGCAATCGGATCTTCAACAGCCCAATAAATATGGGGTATTGTGTACTCTTCAAGTACCGGGAATATAAATTTTTTTGTATCTACTCCCCCTTCGGTGAATAAATAGTCGGGCTTGAATTCCTCAATCTTTGATTTCAATCCCGCGATAGTCTGCTGAGGAACCTCTAATCTGTCAGTTTCCCAGCCCAGTTTTTGAAATCCTTTCTGCATACCGTACTTAATCATAGGTGATGGATTTGTAAAAAGTATCTTCACTTTTCTCCACACTTCTACATTTATTGTTTCATATTTCAATATATGTGGATAAGCCTTTCATTGTGATTCTATTACGTTTAAGCCCTTTCTGCTGAGAATTAACAGTTTCCAGTAAGAAAGCATAAAATAAAGTACTAACCTATGTTAATTTGGGAGGAAACATGAGAATTGGGATGGATAAAAAAACCGTTAATATTTTAGCCTTAAGGTCATTGGCCAGGTATGCAGAATGTGGTGTGCAGGTCTTCTTCCAGGAGAAAAGGGATCCTGCCACAGGAGAACGCTTAGGCATCAAGGAGCCAGTAACTTTGTTTATAGATAATTCCGGAGACTTCAATGAATATCCATTGGAATGTATCGAGTGCGTTATGGTGCGCTTTACCGGACCTCCAGAATGGTCATATATCTGTGGCAAAAAAATAAAGGTAAGTATAGGTTTCAAAGTAATATTGCTGGCTAAGTTTTCCGGCAGTGACACTTATGAGATCATTAATCTTCCTGAAGATATTGGAATCAGATGTACAACCTTATACGATCTTACAGAACCACAGGTTTCAAGAAGTATATATCAAACTATGAAAATAGTTGGCGACAGATTTGTATACACAATGATTATACCCCTCAGCGAATTTGAGGGAATTCTTCCTCAGGATGATATTTTTACAGTAATCGCTGCATTCCGCAATATGACCTGGAATGCGGAGATTGGCGATACAGGTTTTTACGGAATAGGGTCACCGCCGGTTCTGTCCACCAGAGTGGATTTGTCAATATTCTATGATATCCTGGTACAAATAGCTGTTGAAGAGGAAATAACCGTAAGCGGGACTGTGGAATGATGGGTGATAAGCGTATTCTTGTCGCCAGCCCCATAAGGGAGAAGCCTGAGATATTGAGGGAATACGCTGATTCACTTTTGAATCTGGAAAAGGGAGGTATAAAAGCAGACTTTTTGTTTATTGATGACAATGTAGATAAAGAATCAGCTGAGATCCTGCAAAACCTGATACAAAGGCTGCCGGGTACCCTCATGGATGGCTATAGCAAACCCCTTGCCATCGGGGCTGTTACTAAACATCTATGGGATATTGATACAATTTTAAGAGTAAGTGAATACCGGAACAGAATTCTTGAGTTTGCAAGAGACGGTGATTTTGACGGCCTTTTTTTTGTGGATTCAGACTTGTTGCTGCACCCAAAAACATTAATTCATCTGATTCAACAAGATAAGGATATTATCTCAGAAATCTACTGGACCAGCTGGACACCATCCGGACCTTTATACCCGCAGGTATGGCTTTGTGATAACTACACTCAATACGAGTCCGGATGTACAGGTCCCTTAAGCCCGGAACAAATCAAGAGAAAAACCCAGGATTTCCACTCAATGTTAAGAAGGTCCGGGGTATACAAAGTAGGTGGTCTGGGAGGATGTACTTTAATAAATAAAAAAGTGCTTCAAAGCAATGTATCTTTCACGAGGATATATAACCTGAGCTTTGCAGGTGAAGATAGGCATTTCTGTGTAAGGGCAGCTGTTAATGGTTTTGAAATGTATGTAGATACTACATTCCCTGCCTATCATATATATCGTAATTCAGATCTTCCCGGGTGCAAAAAGTTTAAAGAAAAATGCTCGTATAAAAAATTTGAAAGCATTTAAGGTGTTGGACTTGAATATACTTTTTTCTTACTTTCATATAATGGTATGAGAAATCTAAATAGCAGGTGATACGCAATGGATGAATTCTACTGCAATTCGAATTATAGTTCGGGATGGAGACGTATAAAGAGAGAAGATGCCGAAAAAGAACAACAAAAACCTTTTGATATACTTCAGCAGGATCCGGGGGCACTGACCTATATCAGTAAACAAGTGTTGGATAATACAACATCAATGAACAAAAGAGCAGTTGGCAATACCAGCTCCATGCTAACTCTCGAGGAAAAACAAAAGGAAATTATCGATAAAATTAATCAGCTTCAAGTTGAAATGACCACAATGAAAGAATTATTGAGCAATATCCAATCCAATACCGAAATGATAAAAGGACCAGGGCACAAGAATACAACTGGAAGTAAATTATCAAGATTTTTTAAGTAGCAGCTATATCCCGAATTACATAATATAAAGAAGAAGACAAACATAATACAGGAGTTGTTCTTATGTCAGAAATAGC
>DUNT01000073.1 GCA_012839205.1 Clostridiaceae bacterium | reverse complement strand
ACAAACAGCAGTATATCTGCTTACGTTGTGATGATAGCGCATAGAAAGCATTTACTTCATCATAAAAAAGTTTTTCTGCTTTTTTAGCATCATTAAGCGGATTGTTAAGTTCATCTGTTTGGAGTTTATCATACTTAAGTAAAGCGTGATAAGGTCTTTTAGGAAATAGCAGGGGGGAGAGAAAAAGCGTGTCAATATATTTATATTTAATATCATCACTAATATGTGGTTTCAGAAAAATCATATCATGGTGGATGATATTATGCCCACAAATGTACTCCATCCCGGTAATAAACGTACGAAAATCTTTAATTGACGCACTATGAAACACTTGACCATCACATCGCACTGCACCCAGGTCATATATTTTTTTGTCATCAATACCGATTTCACTGTCAATACAAATATACCCTATGTTATTAAAAAATAACTTGAAATGAAATACTAATAAACTAATCGGCACATATTTGGAAACTATTTATTATTTGTCATAGAAAAATGTCCAGATTTGATAATGGAGATTAAACGCAGCCCGGTGATTTTTCATTAAGTTCATGCAAAAAATACTCTCTTCCGTGCTTGTGTTTTATAAAGAATTGATTTATAATAATCATTGTTCAGCGGGGTGTAGCGCAGCTGGTAGCGCGCTTGGTTCGGGACCAAGAGGCCGGAAGTTCGAGTCTTCTCACTCCGACCATGTAAAATCAGATGTTTCAGTAATAGAGCATCTGATTTTTTATCTAATAAATACCTTACGTAATAGTTTGATTAAGAACAAAAGATATTTAAAACGTAAAACTTTATTAATATTTCCTGAACAGTCCTATAACCTTACCGAGAATATTAAATTCTTTTACTATTATTGGCTCATAGTCAGGATTCTCAGGCTGAAGCCGGTAATGATCTTTTTCCTTGTAAAATGTTTTTACAGTTGCTTCATCTTCAATTAATGCCACTACAATATCCCCGTTATTCGCAGTATTCTGCTGTTTAACAATGATATAGTCACCATCTAATATACCGGCATTTATCATACTTTCGCCTTTTACTTTCAGCATGAAGGTAGTTGAGTTCTCCAGATATTGTACAGGCACAGGAAAGGTATCCTCTATATTTTCTACGGCAAGAATAGGTGAACCAGCTGTTATTTTACCTACTATGGGAATATTGTCAATTTCTTGATTTGCCACATAGCCTTCAAGATTTTTTGAAGTATCGTCTAAAACTTTAAGCGCCCTGGGTTTTGTGGCATCTTTAGTTATTGCACCTTCTTCTTCGAGCTTTTTGAGGTAAGCGTGTACAGTTGAGGTTGATTTGAACCCAACTGCCTGGCAGATTTCTCTGACTGATGGGGGGAAGCCTTTTTCTATAGAATAACGATTGAGAAAATCAAGTATTTGCTTTTTTTTATCATTATCGCGATGTCTCATATTAACATCCTCCATAAGATTATTTTCGAAATTAATTGCAAATTAAAGACAAAAACAACTTTCTATAATAATTATATCTTTATGTAAAATTTTTGTCAAACAAATGTTCGATATAGCTTGACAAAAGAACACCTGTTCGGTATAATTATTTCCAAAGAACATACGTTCTGGAGGATGAAAATATGAAAAAGAGATACAGATTAAAGAATAAACGGCGTTTTGCTACATTTATAGTTCTCTTTGTCATGCTTACTGTTTTCACCGGGATGATTGCAAATGCTGGTGCAACCTCGAATATTAAGCAAGAATACGAGGTTGTGAAAGTAAAAAGCGGTGATTCGCTTTGGAAAATAGCTGCAGCAAATAACAATAATAAAGATATCAGGGAATATATTTACAATATTAAAAAGCTGAATAATCTTAAATCAGATGTGATATATGCAGGCCAGACACTGTTGCTTCCATAGTTTATACTTGCTATGGTGATAAATCTATAACATATTATTTACCGTTATTATATGTTTTTATATTGATACCTGTGGTAAAATTAGAATATATGAAATAGTGGGGTGAAGGTATGCAGGTAAAACAGGTATCAGTATTTTTGGAAAACAAATCTGGAAGATTGGCTGAAGTAACACGCATCTTAGGCAGCAACAATATTGATATTAATGCTTTAACTATAGCCGACACAACCGAGTTTGGCATATTAAGGCTTATTGTGGATAAACCAGATAATGCAGTTGAAGTTCTGAGAAAAAATAACTTTTCGGTAGACATAACAGAAGTAATTGCAATTTGTGTTGACAATAAGCCTGGAGGTTTGTCGCTTGCATTAAATCATCTTGAAGATAATAATATCGGAATTGAATATATGTATTCTTATTTAGGAAATACAGGAGATGGCAAAGCAATTATTATTATCCGGGTTGAGGATACACAAAACACTGTTAACATATTAAAAAACAATGGGATAGAAATTATTTCTACAGATGAAATATATAATATTTAGTATAAAAACGGCTATGGAATTTGATCATAGCCGTTTTTCCTTGACCAATATTTTTTATTCTTCTGTAGAAAACTTATATATTATATCTTTTATCACTATATTTAATGAATTCTGAAGATCCAGAGTATATGGAGTTACCTTTTCTTTATTCTCATAGTATATAGTAACAGCAGGGCGCATATTGTACTCGCCAATTCCTTCAACGATTCCTTCAAAACCGTTGGATAAAAGCACCATAGTTCCTATGGGGTATATATTAACAGCTTCAGTAAATATTTTAACCAGTTCATAATCGAAGAGTATGCCACCATTAGCCATGATGTATTCCATTGCTTCATTTGGCTTAACACCTCTTCTGTATGCTTTATCGGAAGTCAGTGCGTCAAAGATATCGCAGAGGCAACATATGCGCCCGTATAAATGTATATCTTCACCACTCTTGCCAAAGGGATAGCCTGTACCATCCCATTTTTCATGATGAGTCAGGCATGCAATTCTTTCGCTTAGACTTAAGTCTGTACAATCCCTTAAAAACTCGTAGCCTTTACGAGGGTGGTTTTTGATAATATTAAACTCTTCAACCTCAAGTTTATCAACTTTATTTATAATACTTAACGGTATATATATTTTTCCGATATCATGCAACAAACAGCTTAATGCAACTCTCTTAACCTCAGACCTGTCCATGCCGAGCCTATTGGCCACAACAAGTGATAAAAGCATAACATTAATACTGTGAATAAATGTACTGTCGTCATAGGTCGAAACAGTCATCAAATTATTAACAATATCACTGTTATGAATTGTATCTTCAATTATTTCATCTATAAAAGACTCATAGTTTTCTATGCATTGATGGATTGACTTTCGAAACCCTTTTTTGTCTGTAACAATTTCCTTATTAGAGGTTATATTAATAATTTTTGTATCTGTGTCTTTAAACCTTTTTATCAGTTTAGGCTTTATTATATCTTCCAATTCATGCTGGGAGATATCATCCAATATATGAACAGTACCAATACCAAATTTTTTTATTTTCTTAATACTGCTTTCATCTAATACCGTATTCTTTTCTATTATGATATTTCCGGAATAATCAAATACTGGTTTATGTAATACTTGGCCGGGTATTACATATTCTATTGGAATCTTTCGCATTATTATCTAAACAGTTGGCTAAAGATTGTATATTAAGTCAACTTTCCCCTTTCATGCATAATGAGTTTAAAATTTCAATAAATCTCATTTCTTTATTACCAACACAGTAAGAATTATAAACGATAAAACATGCAGAAAGGTTAAGGTATATTATTTTAATTGGATATAATATATTAGTAACCCGTATCTGAATATTATTTATGAAATATCACGCAGTGAAAGGCCTTTATTTCTGTCCAAAGCCCATTGGATAGACCACTCATTTTCAAATAATAAAACATAGTCATCTCGTTTGTCTTTAACAATCATAGTTGTAGATGTAATGTTCAAATCTTCGGGTTTACCATTTATATCGTTTATCCAGCGAGCATGACGGTGGTTCAGATGTGTTAGTTTTAAATCGACACCATATTCATTTTTTAACCTGTGTTCTAATACATCGAACTGAAGAACACCTACAGCCCCGATAACGAATTCTTCTACTCCTATATCAGGCTGCTTATATACCTGGATAGCGCCTTCTTCTGCAAGCTGTTTAATTCCTTTTAAAAATTGTTTCCTCTTCATGGTATCCTTTGCTGTTACCCGGGCAAAGTGCTCGGCAGGGAAGGCAGGTATACCAGTGAAGATTAGCTCACCCGATGTGCTTAATGCATCACCGATACTGAAAATACCAGGATCAAAAAGGCCTACAATGTCACCGGGATAAGCAATGTCAATAATTTCCCGCTCCTGAGCCATAAACTGCTGCGGCTGTGCAAGCCGAACAGGTTTACTGGTTTTACTATGTATAACCTGCATACCTCGTTTAAATACACCCGAACAAATCCGCATAAAAGCTAACCTGTCTCTGTGGTTAGGATTCATATTTGCCTGTATCTTAAAGATAAAGCCGGTAAAATCATCGTTTATAGGGTCAATAATTCTATCTCCAAATAATTGTTCGTGGGGAGGAGGGGACATATTTAAGAATTCCTCCAAAAATAACTCTACACCAAAATTAGTCATAGCGCTCCCAAAAAAGATGGGGGTTAATTCGCCTTTTAAAATCTTATTTAAATCAAAACTGTCACCGGCAATATCTAAAAGCTCAATATCTTCCACCAGCTTAGAATAATAGGGTTCTCCTAATAAGTCCTTGAAAATAGGGTCTTCGACACTACCTTTAGTGGAATTAATAATTGTTTGTCCATGGGATTTGTCACTGGTGAAAAGTACAATTTGACGGAGCTTTCTGTTATATACACCTTTGAAATCCCCGTCCGTACCTATAGGCCAATTCATCGGATAAGAGCGAATACCCAGAACATCTTCAAGTTCCTGCATCAAGGCAAAAGGATCTTTGCTTGCTCTGTCCATTTTATTAATAAAAGTAAAAATAGGCAGACCCCTCATCTTACATACTTGAAACAGCTTTATTGTCTGAGTTTCAACACCCTTGGCGCCGTCAATAAGCATTACAGCACTGTCGGCCGCAACCAGGGTTCTGTAGGTGTCCTCACTAAAATCCTGGTGGCCGGGGGTATCAAGAATATTTATACAAAAATTATTATAATTAAACTGCATTACACTTGAAGTTACAGAAATGCCACGTTGTTTTTCAATTTCCATCCAGTCGGATACAGCATGATGAGCTGCTTTTCTCGCTTTGACCGACCCGGCCATATGAATGGCTCCGCCGTAGAGTAAAAGTTTCTCTGTTAATGTGGTTTTACCTGCGTCCGGGTGAGATATTATTGCAAAGGTTCTTCTGCGTTCAATTTCTTTATTTAGTACGTCTTTTCTTATGCTCACTATGGCTCCTCATTTCAGACAATTTATGAAATACAGAATATATAATATTGTCTTTGAAGTTTTAAGTCAAGGAATATAATGAAAAAAAGTGTTCAGTAATATTAATTCATGGTATATTTATAATAATTATAATAATTTAAGAGGTAATACTATGACTGTTAAATTACTTGCTGAAAATGCTAAAAGAGCATCAATAATCCTTTCCGGAGTATCAACTCAACAAAAGAATGATGCATTAGAAAAGATTGCCGATGCACTTTATTCGAATAAAAACAGAATTTTTAAAGCCAATGAAGAAGACATAAAACGAAGTATGGCTGAAAACCTTGCCATGCCTCTTATAAAAAGGCTACGGTTTGACGAGAAAAAACTAACTGAGGTAATAGACGGAATAAAAAGTCTTATAAATCTTGAAGACCCTGTTGGCAAGATTCTTTTATCAACTGAGCTGGATGAAGGGCTGGAACTGTTCAGGGTTAGCTGCCCCATCGGTTTAATCGGAATAATCTTCGAATCCCGCCCTGATGCCCTGGTTCAGATTTCCACCCTCTGTCTGAAAAGCGGTAATGCAGTTATGCTTAAAGGCGGCAGCGAGGCTTTCTTAACCAACAGATGCCTTTATGAAATAATAGAATCGGCAACAAACGAGGCAGGACTTCCTTCTAATTGGATAAATCTTCTCGAGAACAGGGATGAAATTTCGGAGTTGTTAAAGCTGGACAAATATGTGGACCTTATTATACCAAGAGGTTCTAATGACTTTGTGCGGTATATTATGGACAATTCTCGGATTCCGGTGCTTGGACATGCCGATGGTATATGTCATTGCTATATAGACAAGGATGCAGATATTCAAATGGCAATAGATATTGCAGTTGACTCTAAAACTCAATACGTAGCAGTTTGTAATGCTTTGGAAACCTTATTGGTTCATGAAGGTATTGCAGCTGGAATTCTGCCAAAGTTAAAAGAAGCTCTGGAAAAAAAGAATGTAGAATTAAGAGGCTGTGAAAAAACAAGAGAGATAATTGACTGTATCCCTGCCACAGAAGAAGACTGGGAAACCGAGTATTTGGACTATATCCTGTCAATCAAAGTGGTAGAAAATATTGATGAGGCTATTGAGCATATAAACACCTACGGCTCAGGACATACCGATACCATAGTATCAAAAAACAAGGATAGTATTGAAAAATTCCTTGAATATGTTGACTCAGGTGATGTATTCGCAAATTGTTCCACCCGCTTCAGTGATGGATTCAGGTATGGGTTTGGGGCAGAAGTAGGTATAAGCACAAATAAAGTACATGCCAGAGGACCGGTGGGATTGGACGGACTTTTAACATATAAGTACAAACTGATCGGAGACGGACATATAGTGGCTGATTATGCAGAAAACAGGAAAAAATTCACCCATCGTCCTATAACAAGAAAGTAGTAAATAGTTGATAAGATTATAAAATCGGGTGCTGTATTGGCACCCGATTAAACATATTTGATTACGGTAATAGGAAATGTCATTCAACAATTAAGTTAAAGTTTTCGCCTCTTTTTGATATAGTCTTTACTTTTTTGAAAGCAGAGTTTTTATCAGCAGATTTTTTTATGCGGTCCATTATGCTGTAATCATCACCAAAATGCATCGGGAAAGCTATTTTTACATCCACTTCATTTAAGAACCATTCCATTCCCCATAATTCTGCGCTTTCCAGCCTTGGGTCTGCAGTCAGAAAGGCGATATCTATGGAATGATTCTTTATTAAATCCACCTCTTGTTTAAACTGTGCTACCATGTCGTTATTCCAGTCGTCAGGCTCCCCGTACCAATGCCACCAGTTAAGGTCACCAGCATGATAGATGCTTATACCATCAATGTTTATCAAAAATGCGATACCTTCATCGGTGGATTTGAATGTTTGAATCCTTAAATTCTCGTCCTGGTAGATCTCATTATACTTAAGAACACTTGCCCATTCACCATGGTATTTCTTAGGTATATCAAAAGAAAGAAAGTAGTGTATATTGGGAATCTGCTCCTTCCATGACAGAATTACAGGGTTAAAATGATCCGAATGATCATGGGAAACAAAAACAAATACTTCCTTATCTTTTATTTCCGAGGGTTCTATAACTCCCGATGAGAGGGAGCGTTCATTGTTCTGGCTATTATCCAAATAATAATCAAATATTAAAAACCTATTTCCGATATTCAAAGCAAATCCACTATGACCAAGATACCATACTTTAACATTTCTATCCATTGTATTTCCTCCTTTAAAGACTCGAAAAATTTAGAGGTCTAATAATTAAATAGTTTACTCCAAACCAAAAGAAAGCTGCTACTGCAAGGGTAATAATTATACAGAACAATAAATCCATGAAATCTCGCTTTATTAAAGTATATATTATTATTCCCAGATGATATGCCAAGCCTATGATACCTTCCAGGGATGTAAAACCCGGGATGGGATTTACAATGAAAATCTCATATGAATGAAAGATCTTGGCAAGGAAGGGGAAACCGGATAAAAAAGCTAAAACAAACAATATTGCGGGAAGAATAATATCAAAATAAATGAGGATCTTCCAACCCTTATCAAACTTAAAATTTTTTATCATTTGTTCACACCTCAATTATCCTTATTACTTGCTTCACCTAAATACTTCATCACTTTCCTGGCATTTTCAGTTGCTTCAATTGTACCATCTTTCATTATCCAGATTACATCTATACCGATGCTTTCTGCAAGTTTACGGCCTTCTTGGTAGGGAGTTAAGAACATGGTTGTAGACATAAAATCAGCTATCCCTGAATCCTCTGTCACAACTGAAACAGCTCTGTAATATTGAGCCGGCATAAGTGTTACGGGGTCTATCAGGTGATGATATTTTTCGCCATTAACTTCAAACCACCTTTGATAATCCCCGCTGGTTACAAGGGATTTGTCATTTAAATACAAAATGTCCAGTGACGGCTCATCCGGATCATTGGGATTACCGTCAGGATTCTGGATACCGATTCCCCATTTTTTCCTGGAACTATCCATAGGCTTTCCGACGGTCCTGACATTACCTCCGGAACTAATGATAAAACTTGTGTAACCTTTATCAATAAGCTCATTTGCGACTATCTCAGTTGCAAAGCCTTTTGCAACAGCGCCTACATCGAGACGCATGTTTTTATCTTCCAGATAAACTGTATTATTGTCTTCATCAACAATAACCTTATTGATATCAGTGTATCTCATGGCTTCCTTAAGCATATCAGGAGGTGGTATTTCAGCCTTTTCAGGATTATTAATGCTCGCATTTCTGTAGTCATGCCATATGGAGAGAACAGAGCCTAGTGCGATGTTGCATTTCCCATTTGTTCTATTGTACCATTCTTTTGAGAACAATAATAAATCTATAATCTCCTGTTGAACCTCGACCGGCTTTATTCCTGCATTATCATTAATGGTCTTTATATTATTAATACCATCATAATCTTTATATATATCATAGAGCTTATTAAACTCTAAAAAACGTTCCCGGCAGATTTTAGCCATAGCCTCAAATTCATCAGAATCCTCAGCATAACCCATGATTTGTATAACAGTATCGAAGGTTCCTAAAAATTCATAGGAATACTTCGTGTACCCCGATTGGTTATTATTTGTGCATGCACTTATAAATAAACATATAAATATTATTAATATTAATAATATTTTTCTATACTTCATTGATACCTCTGTGTAAATTATTAACAGGACCCCTCCTTAAAGAAGGGGTCCTCTAAAATATGTATTGGTAAGTTATCTGGCATTGGCTACTGCTTCTGCTACTGCAGCCTGATATGCACTTATGGTAATGGATACCTTTGATTTAAGATCCGCATCTTCAGAGGCATCCTTAATAGCTGTAATTTTATCTATGGTCTTACCCACCATCCACTTTTCCAACTCGGCAATCTGCTCAAACCACTCTCTTGCTGAGCCGGCCTTTTTCATACCATAATCATAACCGAGTTCGACTTTAGTCTTTTGCTCTGCTGTTAAATCGCTGGTAATCTTACCGTTTGTGTCAAAGTTGACTTTAGTCTGTGCTGTATCAATTACTACGCCAAGTATTTTATTGGATGAGTCTACAGTTACAGCTGCCATAACCGTATCAACCTGTGCCAGCCCTTCTGCTTCAGCTGTTGCATCAGCCGATTTTTCAATTGAGATGTTGTGTCCGATCCCTGTTTTTACAGATGCTGCGCCACAACCTGCAAGAAGGATTGCTACCAATGTTAGTGCTAATATTTTTTTCATAATTAATTACCTCCTATAAAAATGTTTCTATGCAAAGAATGAGCTGCGTTCTGATACTATAGCCAGTTCACAATTTCACTCATAGCATCGGTATATGGGGTGTGGGGTATCTTTTCAATAAATTGTCTGCATTTTTCTTTATAACGGTCTTTTAGCTTTTTAGTGCCCTCAACACCACCCGATGTTTTTATACTATTTAGTATACTGTTTATATCACCATTGCCATTAAAAAATTCATTTACTTCCTTTAATAAACCTGGGTTATTTCTTGCTGCCATTATAACGGGAAGGGTAGCAATTCCTTCTTTTAAATCATTCAAAACAGGTTTTCCTTCTTTCGTAGAATCAGAAAGGATATCAAGCAAGTCATCCCTAATTTGAAAAGCTGCTCCGAAACTGAGTCCAAACCTGCCAAATTGCCTGGTTATATCATCGGAAAGATTAGCTGTTTTGGCCCCCAATACCAGGGAAGCCGAGAACAAGACACCTGTTTTCCCAAGTATGCGTTTTAGATAATTATATACACTGGACACAGTATATTTGCTAAGATATTGTTCAACTTCAGCTTCACATAATAGGGTGATTGCTCTGGCTAAAACATTTAGCTTTTCCGGTTTTAAACCCGTTTTTATCAGGAGTTTCAATGATTTTGTAAGAAGGTAGTCCCCTGTATAAACTGCCAAATTGGTATTGTGTTTTTCTGACAGGGTTATCTTGCCTCTCCGGGTTTTTGCATTATCAATTATATCATCGTGTACCAATGTAGCTGCATGTAATACTTCAACAGAAGCTGCGGCCGGGAACACTTTTTCTCTGTCATATACACCATGCAGGGCCGCTAAGATTGTAAACGCAGGACGCAGTCTTTTTCCCCCTGATAACACGGCATCTCTTGAAGCATTTGCCAAAAATTTATTTCTGGATTCCAATGCTGTTTCAAGATATTCTTCAAAGGCAGCTAATTCTTCATTAATAACTGGGTATTTACTCCACAATACGTTTTACCTCCTACAATCTCATGGCAATATGGATTTTGCAGCCTTTGACAACATTAATCCAATCGATCAATACTGCCCTTAAAGAACAGCCTTAGTTTTCTGTTTTTCCAGAAGTTTTCCCAAACATTGTTAAGATAGGGGAGGAGGTAATAATCCAGGCCAAATGCTCGTCCTGCTCCGCCCATGGTTGCAATAGATGCAAACAGCATCCACCAGCTTTTTTCATAGAGACCTGTTGAAGACATAAACATAATAATTAATCCCAAAGAGATAATGGAGCCAATAAAGGTTAATGCTCCACCCAACAACATAAGACCTACAAGTATCTCTAAAACAACTACAAGTATTTGGAAAAACATAGCCACGCCATCATTGGCCAATACAACATTTTGTAAAAACCAGGGTACCAGATTAAAGTCTCCAAAGTGGAAAAACTCAAGTCTTGCAAAATGCTGGGCAATAATATCCTCGCCACCGGCTATCCGGGTTTCCGTTTCTATAAAGAAATTTATTAAGCCTGTTTTTATTCTGAAAATATCATCGATTTTCGTAACATAGGCGGCAGTAGGGGTTGCAGCACTTGTGGCATCACTTGCCATACCCAGGAATGATGCCAGCTTCGGAGAATTAAACCAGCCATCAGCAACTTTTGTCAGGCCTTCATATAACCACATTCCACCTAAGAAAAGGCGAAGGGGGGTAAGCCACCATGCCTGAACCCGTGTTGACCAGTGCTTCTCAAGAAAAATCTTTCTTTGTCTTCTTTCCAATACCTCATGATACAGATATCTGGCAACACCCCTGAACCCGGTAATCTCCCAAAGGTAATGCATGTTAACCAAATATTTCATGATTATTGACATCCAGACAGGAAGGCTTTTTCCCATGATTTCTGATACGCAGAAATAGTTTCCTACGCTTACCATAGTGCCATGGAACTTAACTTTAACTTTTTCCGGATCTTTTCCTCTGATATCATTTAAGATATTCTCTGCAGCTCCTTTAGCTGTCTGAATAGCATTTTCCACCATAGCAGCATAGGGTATGCCATTCTCATCGGTTAAACCGCCGATATCACCTACAGCATAAACATTTTTGTTCTCAGTTCTGCAGAATTCATCAACCTTGATTCTGTTTTGCTTATTTACTCTTTCGAGGCTACATTCTTCATCATTCAGGCAGGCTTTTATCCCAGCCGTCCAAATAATTGTTCTGGTTTCAATTTCGCCTCCGTCATAAATAATGCTATGATCAGTTGCGGAAGTTATATTTGTGTTGAGCATTACTTCTACTTTTAGTTTTTTCTCGAGATATTTATGAGCTTTTGCGGCAGCTTTCTCGCTTAAAGTGCTTAAAATACGTGGAAGCATATCAACTATAATAAGCCTGACTTCCTTGCGGTCTATTACATTCTGTTTACAAAGGGATTTAACCCAAATGGCGAGTTCACCTATCATTTCAACTCCAGTGAAACCCGCACCCGAAACAACAAATGTAAGAAGGCGCTTTCTTTCAGCTTCATCTTTTTCCTGGCTGGCTAAGATAAAACACTTTTTTATGTGTTCACGTATTCTTACCGCATCGTCAAAGCTCCAAAGGGTAAAGGTATGTTCATCAAGACCTGGAATACCATAGTAATTGGGTGAACTGCCCGTTGCAGTGATAAGATAATCATATTCATATGTGTTCTTCTCAGAGGAAATCTTATTGTTTTTAAAATCAAATGATGTTATCTCGTCCATTACGAGATTTACATCTGTATATTTAAAAATATTTCTCAGAGGGATACGAATACCTTCCTCAGATATCCGGTTTCCCGCAACCTCATGCAACTCTGTCAGGAGAGTATGATAAGGATTTTTGTCAATAAGTGTAATTTCAATGTTATCTTTCTTTTTCTTTTTATTCAGGGTAAGAGCAGCTTCAATACCTGCATAACCAGCTCCAACTATCAATACTTTTTTTGCCATGGAATTTCTCCTTTCACTATGTAAATGGCGTTTGATAAAAATATATACCACCTTATACGAGTTTTACACGGTTATTTTTTTCAAATATATAAAAAAGATTCATCGATATTATTGCTGTTATTAATCCAGTGGCAATACCAGTAAACAAAAGGACAGGTAAGTAGGCAAAAACAGCGGTGTTTTTCATCATCAGGCTTGCTGCAATTATCTGGCCTGAATTATGGGCAGCTGCTCCACCCATACTGATACCCACAAGTGAAAATGTTTTTTTATAACCAGTTTTTAGTAAAATCATGATAATCAAAGCAAAAAAAGCACCTGATAGTGAATATATTAGGGAGGACATACCACCAAAAATTATCGATGCCAACACACATCGTAATGCAGTAATGGTTATAGCCGAAGGAATATCCAGATAGAATAAGGCAAACATAGTGACGATATTTGCAAAACCCAACTTAAGGCCAGGTACAGGCACCAGTAAATTAAGAGGTATAAACCGCTCAATAAATGACAGTACCAGAGCCAATGAAATCAATAAACTGTTCAGTGTAAGTTTTCTCAAATTTACCACCACTTATATATGTAAATCATACAGATGAATAGTTTTTAAGTGATATTGTTACAAAAGAATACAGAATAATAAAAATTTTTTAAGTATTAATGCACGATTATATCTACATCGGTCTGGGACCCTTCAATCTTGATTATAATACCCGCAGGAAGGCAGACTGCTATTTGCCCCGGCTTATCTATCCAGCCTGTATTGACGCAAACCTGATCCGGACAATCGGCATGAAGGAAACGGATTCTCCCGTTATTAACCTCTATTGTTCCCGGGTAATTACCCGAATAATCTATTAAATAGGGTTCGGAAATCTTGTTTAATTCAATTCTGTCAATTACAATATTGTTCTGGGATATAACAGCTATTTTTTCATCAGTGTGATTCTCAAAAAAAGATACTCCAAATAAGACTGCAACTAAAACAATCACAAAAAATACAATATAATCGCCATACCTTAGTTTTAGCCGCAATTACAGCTCCTCCTTAGACCTGCAGATTAATTCCTGCATTATATAAAATATTGTATTACAAGTCAATAGCCACTAATAAGCTAAATTACACAAAAATTTCGTTGCTTATATTATATTATCATTACTAAAGGTTTTATAATAGACAGATTCGATTTAATGAGATAAAATAACCAAAACAGGAGGGTGAAAATGAGGATATCAGAACTTTACAAGAAAAAAGGCCAAACATTAGCTTTGGAGATTTTTCCTCCAAAACCTGATATGCCGATGGATACGCTTTTCAGTTCGATAGAAGGATTTAAGAAACTTTCACCTGATTATATCAGCGTAACCTATGGCGCCGGAGGCAGCCAAAGAGGCAGAACTGTAGAGATTGCTTCAAAACTAAAAAACCATTATGGCATTGAATCCATGTGCCATTTAACCTGTGTGGGCCATTCTGTAGAGGAAATTGATGATTTACTCGCCAGAATAAAGGAAGAAAACATTGATAATATTTTGGCACTAAGAGGAGACCCTCCCTTAGATCAGCCTGATTTCAGTTATGAAAGCGGAGCTTTTAAGTACGCCAATGAATTGATTGCACATATAAAGAAGACTGATGATTTTTGTATAGCTGCAGCTGCATATTTGGAAGGACATTCTGACAGTAAAAGGCTCAGTGATGACAGGAGATATCTGAAACAGAAGGTTGATGCAGGTGTTGACCTGCTTATAACACAGCTTTTCTTTGATATCCGGCTATACTTTGATTTTTTGGACAGGTGTGAACAGCTGAATATAAATTGTCCCGTAATACCCGGTATTATGCCGATTTTCAGTGGAAGAATAAAGACAATGACTGCCAGGAGCGGTTGCTCTATTCCGGCTAATCTGGTTTTGATGATAGATAAATATCAGGATAGTCCGGAAGATCTGAAGAAAGCCGGGGAGGAATATGCAGCTTATATGATCAGAGAACTGTTAGACGGGGGTGCTCCCGGAATACATCTCTATACAATGAATAAGCTGGAATCTACTGTAAACATTCTCAAACTGGCAGGGTTAAGGTAACACTTCCTGTTCCAATCTGAGCGATAGCGAAGATTAAAACAGGAAGTGTCATCATGAGCGTCAGCGAAGGATCTGATGGATAACGTGAAAGTTCCTTCGACTTCGCTACGCTGCGCTCAGGATGACATGGAGGCTACGCGGCCCTCAGGATAACAGCTTGTATTAACGTAGATAAGCGGCGTGGTTGCTGCGATTTAAAGCGTAGCATGGATTGCGGAGCGGGCGCGACCAGAAACCGGATGTTGGAGATGGAGCGCTAAATCGCAGCAGTCTACAGCCGCTAAACTAATATACGCTCCGCTCTGAATAACACAGTCATTGCTTTTCTGCATACAGCTGAGCTTTTCTTATGGCAGGCATGAAAAAGCTTGCTGCTATTACTCCGGCAAAAAACTGGATCATATTCATGGGTATGCTCATAAGTGCAGCAATGGGACTATACATAAAGGACTCTACAAGATAATATCCTATTACCATGCACATTCCGGCTCCACTCATGCCCAAAATTGCTTTCATATTTAAGACATTATTACCATCTCGTTTTGAAATCAAATTTGCTAAGACAGAAAGGGTTACTAATAAAATTACTAGCCCAAAAGTCAAATAAACAGGAAAATTCTCAATAATTCTTGATGTTCGGTTGAGGGTTTCAAAATCAGCATCCGCTCCCGCAAGGGTATTAACAAGATTTACTTTACCAATGCTGGCAATCTGGTTTTTAAGATAGATAACACTGCTGACTGAAAAAGCTATCCAAACAGCAAGAGCAGCAAACATAGATGTTATTGTGGCCTTTTTTGTCCTTCCTGAGAGCAGCAGGCCCATTATCAGTGCCATAATGGATTTAATAATTAAGGTAGGTATGGCATAATGGGCATAGCCAGAAAGAAGATCAGCAAGCATTGAACCGACACCGGAGGCAAATGCTCCGAAAAACGGCCCCAGAACAATAACAGAAATATATATCATACTATCACCAAGATGAATATACCCGGACGTATAGGGAACAGGAATATGGAATAAAAAGGTCAAAGCAAATATAAGTGCTGTCATTAATCCTGTAAATACATACTTTTTGGTGTTCTTACTCAAATTACCACCTCGTAAGATAACTTTGCATGATAGTATATCACGTTACAATTAAGAATGGTATCTACGGTTTATAAAAGAATCTTAGCTGCAGGAGCTTATATTTATGTAGTTTTTAGTGTTTATACCTCTGGAAATAATCATTCTGTTGTATTATGATTAATTGCAGCAGTACTATGAATTGATTTAGGAGTAGTGATGTAAATGTTTAATAAAAAAGCTGATAATGAACGTAAGCCACCTGTTGAAGGACAAGCGTTCTTGATTACCGCCAGCGACAGCATAGAAGCAGATATTATAGAATCAAAACTTGCAACCGCTGAAATACCTGTATATAAAAAGTACAGGGGGCCTGGAGCCTATCTGAATATTATTCTCGGCAATACCACTATGGGGATTGATTTGTTTGTACCTGAAGAAAGAATTGAGGAAGCAAAAGGACTTCTTGAATCAGCTTCAGATATCAGCGATGAAGAAATCCTTGCCGACCCTTCATTTCATGATGAAACTGTAAAAAATAAGAATCAGCAAAACCTGGACAGCATTACCAATAAAACAATTATAATGGCATCGGTTTTCATAATTTTAATTATAGCTATAATTGTTTTATATGCAGTGAGAGCTAATTAATATCTAAACCACAGTGATTGAACGGTTGGAGTTAACCATATACTCACCCTGTGGAACGTTAATAAACAGATAGATTCCCTCGTGATTTGTTCTTGTATAAGCTACAGGAACAAGTGATTTATCGGTGCCCACACGATATAGGATAACATCGGCATTTGCCAGCGGCATTTCATCACAATCACTAATCACTCCCAGAATAATCCCCTTCGAAGATTTCAGATCTTCCTTCAAAACAGCGTTAACCTGGCATATGGATCTGGGCTTTATTATTTCTACGGGGTAATACTCGCTGAAAAAACCTGTGGCATTTATCTTTAAGAAATATGAACCTGATTCTATGTCGCGGAACACGAATTGGCCTATGTCATTGGAAAAGGTAAGAACCAAAAGTTTTGTATCCATTTGTGTTACCTTATAAAGCTCAACAGATGCTGACTTAATGGGTAAACCGTAAGCGTTTACAACTTCTCCGGCAATGATTGAATAAGTGTCGGCATTATCAGAAATAAGCGTAAAATCAATTTCGATTCTTTGATTTAACCCCAGACTAAATGGTATGGCATCAGACAACAAAAAACCTGGTGCCTGTGCATAAGCCCTATAGGCAGATCCTGATGGGATAAAAGAAAAATTGTATCTGCCATTTTTATCGGTATTGGTATTTTCAATGAGTGAACAGGTTGCATCCAGAATTATTACAACAGCATCAGAAACAGGGGTTCCGCTTTCATCTCTAATTGTACCTGTAACCATTCCTGAATTGATATGAGGATTTCGGCTAAGTGATAAATCAAGGCGTATAGTTTCTGCAATACCGTTAATTTTCTTTCTTACTGATTGGCCGGGTATAAACTCATCTTTAATAATAGACATAGCAACTTCTCCCTTTTATCGGCTGTTATATAATACGTGAACAGAACATGAATAGTGCTTATACATTGCTTTTTTCACAACAAATAATTCAGAATCATATACTATTTTGTAATGGATAAAGAGGGGGATAATGAATTGAGTAAGACTGTTGTTCCAACTCCACCCCAGAGAGTAGTTATAGCAGATGAGAATCAGGAAGTTCTGGAAAAAGTAGTATTAAGCGAAATGATCTGGGATGAGAATACTGTTATGGGAAACGTAAGCGACAAGCATACGGGAAAACCAATTGAAGGCGTTTGTATAAAGGTATGTGATCAGGAATACAATCCTATTGCATATAATTTTTCTGATATTGATGGCAATTTCAGCATAGAGGGCAGCTTTAGCTCACCAATCAGAATAATAGCCGCTAAAAAAGGTTATGAGACAATTTCAAGCGATGCTATCCCAACTGAAAGTCTTAATAAAAAAGCATTAAATCTGGAGCTTATTTCTGCACCGAACTATGGCCTTGTTATATTCGGGAGTATAAAAGACCAGCAGCAACAGCCTGTTCCGGCAGTCAGGGTTACCATTTACAGAGGTCAAAGTCTTAACCCATATGATTTCACTTTTACTAATCAGGAAGGTCTTTATATTTTTGATAATATTGAGCCGGGAACTTACCGGATTTGTATACAGTCACAAAACTATATTGAGAGAATACTTAATATTGAAATAGGAAGAGATCTGCCTATTATAACATTGGAAACTGTATATCTTAAAAAGAAACTTTTAAAAGGGACCATATACGGGATTATTACAGATAAGAATAATGTTCCGTTAAGCAATGCTCTGGTGGTTCTCTGTAATGGTAACAATATACCCGTTCAGATTACATACACAAATGAGGATGGCATATATTTGTTTTATAAACTTGATCCTGGAACATATACCATAATTGCAAAATAAAAACACCGAAAACAAAACTCCCGGTTTTGCGGGAGTTTTGTATGGATTATCTGAGTGAATTTAATTATCCTGTTCATTTTGCTTTACGGGAATTTTACCAATAACATTAATAAGTATATAAAATGCGATTAGAGCTGTGAAAACACCTGCTAATCCAAGTACTGTTACCTCAAGACCTTGAAGTAAAAGCTCTGTATTCATAATCAATTCTCCCTTCTATACCGAGTTTTCACAGGTTCCACCTTCTGAAAGTGGGGGGATAATTTCTTGCCCCGGGCCGAGGATACATCACGCCTCAGACTTCTGTGATTTAACATCAGTTCAAAATCTTACAAACCAACTATTCTGCCTATCAAGACAAGAATCATACTACCGGCAACAACCGAGCCTAACTGACCAGATACATTGGCTGCTACCGACTGCATAAGTATAAAGTTGTGTGGATCTTCATCTTTAGCCATTTTTTGAATAACTCGCGCTGACATCGGGAATGCAGAAATACCTGCTGCACCAACCATTGGGTTAATTTTTTCTTTTCTGAAAAGGTTCAAGAATTTAGCAAACATAACTCCGCCAGCAGTATCGAAAATGAATGCAACCAGACCCAGTAACATAATCAATAGAGTATTTTTGGTCAGGAAGTCTTGAGCTGTCATGGTTGTACCAATAGTAATACCCAACAGAATAGTTACCAGATTCGCCAAGGTAGTCTGGGCTGTTTCAGATAGTCTTGCCAGAACTCCACACTCTCTGATCAGGTTACCAAACATTAAAGCTCCGATAAGCGCAACACTTTCAGGGGCTATAATACCTGCAATGACAGTAACAACAATCGGGAAAAGAATTCTTGTTAATTTGCTTACTTCTCTTTGTTTGAAATCCATGCGGATTTGTCTTTCCTTCTTTGTTGTCAAAGCCTTAATAACAGGAGGCTGGATAATTGGAACCAATGACATGTAGGAGTATGCCGCAACTGTCAAGGGACCCATAATGCCCTTGTCCAATCCGAAAGCACTGCCAACGTAAATGGTTGTAGGACCATCTGCAGCACCTATAACACCAATCGCTCCGGCTTCTTTAAGATTAAAGCCTAAAAGCAAAGCTACCATCATAGTTGCAAAAATACCAAACTGAGCAGCAGCTCCAAAAAATAGCATAGAAGGTGTTTGGAACAATGGTCCGAAGTCAATCATAGCACCAACCGCTATAAAAATTAAAACCGGCAACAGTTCATTGGCAATTGTTGCATCATAAAGCACACCAAATATTCCTGTATCTCCGTTTGTTGGATTTGTTACAATACTGGTTAGGGGTATATTTGTTAAAATCGCACCAAAACCGATTGGAAGTAACAAGGCGGGTTCGTAATCCTTTTTTATGGCCAGATAAATTAAGATACCGCCAATGGCAAACATTATTAACATTTTAATAATGTATTCGGCAAAAGTAGTACCGGCAGGCAAACTTTCCATAAGCTGATTAAAATTGAATACCATTTGACTTCTGTCCTCCCGAGTATAAAATGTTTTCTTTTTGTATCATTGTTAAAATCTTATCTATTATAACATTTGCATTTACAACCGACAATAGAAAATGCAAATGACTTATTGTTTATAATGATGTATAAGTCATATCATGTCTATTTTTGGCTGATCTTCAGATAATATATACCATCTATGGTTTCATTTTTACAATCAATTTGTTCGTTTTCCTGAGTAAATTTATTTTTGTAAAAAATCTCTGCTATTTTTCCATATTCGCCAGCTTCTCTGGCATCCACACTTGTTTCTATATAAGAATCCAGGTCATTAAAAATTGTAATTATTTTACCTAAATTCTTCAGATTCATGTGTTGTTCAACAAATGCTTTCACAAAAGCCACCTGATTGTTTTTTCTCTCGATATCTCCTATGCTTTTATACTTGCCCTTTTCATCAGTTCCCTGGCGATATCGGACAAACCCTTCTGCGGCTTTTCCATCTAATGTCTGCAAACCTTTTTTAATATTGATTTCAAGGTTTTGTGTCGGATCCGTATATTTCATAAGATAAGGTACGTCAATTTCAACTCCATCAAAGTAATCTACTACTTTTCGGAAACTTGAAGGTTTTATATATACAAAATCATCTATATAAATATTAAAAATTTCTTCAATTAAATCTGCGGTAAAATCATATTCGGGGTTGCCAAAACGGCCCTTGCCGTTTAGATAATTTACTTTTTTACCAAGAAGATGAGCCGCATTGATTTTATATATTCCTTTAGACTTTGTATAGGAAGACCATACCTTTTTAAGGTCTGATTTAAACTTATCACTATAGTCTATGTAAATGTCTCTTGGCAGATTTATAAATTTGATGACATTGTTTTCGTCATCAAGGCTTACTATCATCAGAGTATCATAATTACTGCTTGTTTCATCGGGGCCTATAACCAGTATGTTGATATTGTTCTTATTCACCAGGTCTTTAGAATACCGCTGATTATTTGTCAGTTTATAGGGTTTAGCAGTATCCTTTCTGCGGGATCTTATAGAATCAGCACCATCCTCGGCACTGACAATCCGACTTATAAACTGAAATACAGGGGCATCTTTAACAACATAGATATAAACACCAATTACACCTGCGAGAATTATAGCTAATACTATTACCAGTGTTCGCAGACCATTATATTCACTTTTATTACTCATTTTGCTCACCTTAACTGTGTTTTTCTCTACACATTTTTGCACATCCCATGAATTGTGTCAATCTTGTTTACATTACATTCCAGTTATAGTATAACAAGAGTAAGGAACGTTGTAATACCTGTAATGTGAACAATCAAGCAAGCTGAGAAAGCAGTATAGACAGAAAGTTACATTAAAAAATGAGGAGAGAGAATTATGAAAAAATTTATCGAAGATTTTAAGAAATTTGCAATGAAGGGTAATGTCGTAGACATGGCCGTGGGTGTAGTTATTGGCGGCGCATTCGGAAAAATTGTAACTTCTCTGGTGAACGATATTATAACTCCTCTGATAATTATGGTTACAGGAAAGACAAAATTGGCTGATTTAAGTATTCCTTTGTCTGGTGTACAGGGAACAGAAGGTTATGTTGGCATAATGTACGGGCAGTTTATTCAAAATATAATTGACTTTTTAATTATTGCACTAAGTATTTTTATTGTTATAAAAATCATTGGTAAGTTCAGAAGGAAAGAAGAAGCAAAAGAAGCAGAAGTAGCTGAAGAAAAGAAAGAAACCCTCTCAAAGGAGCAGGAGCTCCTTACTGAAATCAGAGATCTGTTGAAAGATAAGAAGGAATAGTATAGCTTGGTCATTTGGTTAATAACAGGCAATAAATGACAATCATTATCCTTATGATATATAATTCATCTAGGGTGGTTTATGTCTTAGTAATGCCAAATATTGGCAACAAGGGTGATGATATGTCTTTTAGTACCTTAAAGAGTTATTCAGAAAAGATTGAAAACTATTTAAGATATCAACCGGGATATCCCAATAAACTCATAAATTATTTATATGAAGAAGCTGGTCTTTCAAGAGAATCAGTTATAGCAGATATTGGTTCAGGCACAGGAGTCTTAACAAGACTATTGTTGGAACGAGGCAGTCGAGTGGTGGCTATTGAATATAATGATCAGATGAGAGAAGTTGCAAATAGGCTCTTGGGCGATGAATTCCAGAGGTTTGTATCACTTAAGGCAACCGCAGACAACACCACATTATCTGATGAATCTGTAAACTTTATTTTTTGCACCAAGTCTATTAAGCATCTCTGTATAGAAAAATGCAGAAACGAGTTTTTCAGAATAATCAAGCCTTCCGGGGCAGTTATTTTGCTGTATAATCGTCTTAACCAGGAGGATGATTTTATAAAAGAGTATCAGAAACTGATAAAGCAATATCAGGTTTTTAACGATACACTCCCAGACAGCGAGCTGTCCGAAGATGAAATATTTGAATTTTTTAGTACAACTCCTTATACACATGTTTCTTTTTCTAATCAGCAAATCCTTGATTTCGAGGGTGCAAAAGCCAGATTTCTATCAGAAGAAAGCCTTCCGGCACAATGGGATAACGGGTATCAGGAGATACTGACAGAGTTTCAAAATATTTTTGAACGATACAATCAGAGCAGAAAGGTTTCAATAAACTACACAACAGAAACATATATAGGAAGTTTGGGGAAACAACTGTTAAGGTTATAAAAATAAACATAACTTAAATCTCTTTAAAATGAAACATTACGATGTTTCATTTTTTTAACTTACTGATAATCTAATAAAACTCAGTATTTGACGTTGACTTTTACCACCTGCGGTGCTAATTTTATATTGGTTGTTTAGATGTTAAGTATGAGTTTATGAATTATTGATACATCTTAATTTAATGTGATTTTTATCACATTAAACACCTGGCTTTAGTGATAAGCTATTTTTAGGAACAGAAAGGAATGGCTGATATGGAAAAGAAAATTATATATTTGGATCATGCTGCAACAACTTACGTTAAGCCGGAAGTTTTTGAAGTTATGAAGCCTTATTTTGATACAGAATATGGTAATCCGTCATCTATATATTCAATTGGGCGTTCAAACAGAAAAGCTGTTGAAGACGCCCGTATCAGTGTTGCAAAATCCATTGGGGCAGCAGAACCTTCCGAGATTTATTTTACAGGTTCAGGCACCGAGTCGGATAATTGGGCAATTAAAGGTGCAGCACTTGCATTGAAGAAAAAGGGAAAGCACATTATAACATCAAATATCGAACACCCTGCTGTTTTGGCAACATGTGAATTCTTGCAGAAACAGGGTTATGACATAACTTATGTTAAGGTTGATGAAGAAGGCTTAATCAATCCGGAGGATGTGGATAAAGAAATACGTCCCGATACCATATTAGTTACCATTATGATGGCTAATAATGAAATTGGTACTATACAACCAATAAAAGAAATAGCACAGGTATGTAAAAAACATGGTGTACTATTTCATACAGATGCTGTGCAAGCTGCCGGTAACATTCCCATTAATGTAAAAGATTTGGGAGTGGATCTTTTGTCTGTATCGGGGCATAAATTTTATGGCCCTAAAGGGGTTGGCATGTTATATATCAGAAAAGGCGTAAGGATAGAGAGCCTTATCCATGGCGGGCACCAGGAAAGAAACCGGCGTGCCGGTACAGAAAATGTGCCTGGAATTGTTGGTTTTGCTAAAGCTTTAGAACTGGCCAATATAAATATGGAAGCCCACTATAAGAAGTTAAGCAGTTTAAGGGACAGAGCATTAAAAGGGATTACAGATAGAATTCCATATACCCGTGTAAATGGGAGTATGGAAAAAAGATTACCTGGGAATTTGAATATATCATTCAGGTTTGTTGAGGGTGAGTCGGTTCTTTTAATGCTTGACATGAAAGGGATTAAAGCTTCCAGTGGTTCAGCCTGTACTTCCGGATCCCTTGACCCTTCCCATGTACTTCTGTCAATAGGATTACCTCATGAGATTGCCCATGGGTCACTGAGGCTATCATTTGGGGAAATCAATACCGAGGAGGAAGTTGATTATTTAATAGACGCTTTGGATGAAATAATAAATAAGCTTCGAAATATGTCTCCTCTGTACGAAGACTTTACTAAAGGAGTGTGAGCATAATGTATAGTGAAAAAGTAATGGATCACTTTACCAATCCCCGAAATGTGGGTGAGATAGAAAACGCAGATGGTGTGGGCCAGGTGGGAAACGCCAAGTGCGGAGATATAATGAAGATGTACTTAAAGATTGAAGACGGCATCATTAAGGATGCAAAATTTAAAACTTTTGGTTGCGGAGCAGCTGTAGCAACCAGCAGCATGGCTACAGAACTTTTAATCGGTAAGACCATAAAAGAAGCAGAGATGATAACCAACAAAGTAGTGATGGAGGCTCTGGATGGACTACCTCCAGTGAAGGTTCACTGCTCTGTATTAGCTGAGGAAGCCATTGCTGCTGCTCTGCAGGATTATAAAATCAAAAACGGTCTTGTTGAAGACAATATGTATGAGGGGTGTTCGGGCTGCTGTGGAGGTTGCGGCTCCCATGAACTTCGCCGTGAGCACCTTCATGCCGAACACGAGTAAGTCAGAAAAAACCCCGGTAAAACTTAACACAAGTTTAATACGGGGTTTCTTTTATAAGACAAATTTTTGTGATAGAATAAGCCTGCTATAGAATAAAGCTAAAATACCTATATTTTGATAAAAGGATGATTTATTAATTATATGAGGTGCTTTATTGCCATAGAATTTGATGAGAATACCCGTAATACCCTTGCAAGTATCCAGAATGAGTTAAAGAACCAAGGTGTACAAGGAAACTATACTCGCATTGAAAATCTTCATCTTACCCTGAAGTTTCTGGGTGAGATTGATATGCCCACTTATTTAGACATATGCAATTTAATGAAAAAAGTTTCAAGAAATCATGAATTATTTGTTTTAGAGTTGGGCAAGCTTGGTAAATTCGATAAAGGCAATAAAAAAATAGTGTGGACAGGACTTTTGGGAAATAAACATTTGATGAGTCTTTTCAGAGATATAGAATCTGGGCTGGAAGATATAATACCCATAAAAAAGGAAAGCCGTTATATACCTCATATTACTTTAATACGAGAGGCTGTTTTAAATTCGAATGATATTTCGGGCATCGAAAAGCACCATAAGTTGGGATACTCATTTAAAGCACCGGGGATATCCCTTATGGAAAGCACCAGAGTCAACGGCAGATTAACTTATGTAAGACGAGCATATGAAAACTTTATCGCATAGTTTGATAACTAACCTAATAGCAAATGAATATGAGGAGCGCATATGTCTGAAAGAGTAAAAACAACCCTATTAGCTATTTTAAAAATTCTTCTGGCAGTATTCTTAATTTTTTTGTTTACACGAATATGGAAGTATATTTTGCCTTTTATTATTGCGTATTTCTTTGCTTCTATAATTGAACCTATAGTAAAATTTCTTGAGAATAAAATTAAAATCCCCAGAAAAATTGGAACAGTTTTTTCCATCCTGGTGGTTTTAGGCTCAATCGGGTCATTAATTGGATTCTTAATATCCAGGCTGATTAAGGAAATCCGGGATGTTTACTTGAGCCTGGAAATAAATATGGAAACCTTGACTGAGTTTTTTGAAAGAACAATCGAAAAGATTGACGGAATTTTCATACAACTCCCAATCCAGGTTACCGACTTAATCGATAAGGGAATTCAAGAACTAACTAATAATCTGCAAACTGTTTTAGGTAAAATTGTTGATTGGGCGCAGGCATCCATACAAGTTGCCCTCTATCTTCCTCAAATCTTAATTTTTATTTTGGTGACAGTATTATCAACCTATTTTATGTCAAGTGATAAAAATAAGATAATAAATTTTTTGGATTTGCAAATACCTACAAATTGGCTTAATAAAACAAGAAATTTGACCACCAACGTGTTTTCGGCCTTCTTTGGCTGGCTTAGGGCGCAGCTTATTTTAACGAGTATCACTTTTACCGAATTATTAATAGGACTTTTGATACTTGGCGTAAACAATGCTCTTTTAATTGCATTACTTATAGCCCTGGTAGACGTGCTTCCTGTATTGGGAGCGGGTACAGTTTTGATTCCGTGGGCTATTATTACTTTGGTACTTGGAAATACAAAACTGGCACTTTCGTTGGCCCTGCTGTATGTAATCATCCTCTTTGTAAGGCAGCTGATAGAACCTAAGGTACTGGGAAAGCAGATAGGAGTTCATCCTCTTTTTACACTTGCGGGCATGTATATTGGTCTTAGAATCTGGGGTGTAGCCGGTATGTTTATCGGTCCTTTGAGTATTGTGGCATTGAAGTATTTATTTGAAGGCTTTGCAAAGGCAGATTCCTTTAAGAATTGGATAGCTCATAATTTTCAATATAAAGGCAGGAATGTTTCCGATATAAATACTCCAAGCACTGATACAGACACGGTATCTGCCAGTAAAGACGCATGAATTTAATTCACTTTAATCCTTCATGCAGCTTTGACAGAGCTTTCTTTTCAATTCTGGAAACGTAAGAGCGGGATATACCAAGGCTTTCAGCCACTTCTCGCTGGGTTTTTCCGCATTTTCCGCACAAGCCGTAGCGCAGACGGATAATAACCTGCTCTCTTCCTTCAAGCACGCATTTTATAAGTCGGTACAATTTTTTTATGCTTTGCTTTAAATCAACCTTTTCTTCGACATCTTCATCCTCACTGCCTAGAATATCAATTAAAGCAATTTCATTACCTTCTTTGTCAGTCCCCAATGGCTCATTCAAAGAAATTTCGTTCTGAAATTTTTTGGAAGCCCTAAGATGCATGAGAATTTCATTTTCAATACAACGTGCGGCATAAGTGGCCAGCCGGATACCCTTGGTTGGGTCATAGCTTGATACTGCCTTAATAAGCCCGATTGTTCCTATGGAAATTAAATCATCGGAATCAGTATTACTGATAGAGTATTTTCTTGCAACATGTGCAACCAGCCGCAAATTATGCTCAATCAGGATATTTCGAGCATTCTCATCACCTTTTCTGCAAGCTTCAACATATTTCTGCTCTTCGAGACTGGTAAGAGGCTGAGGAAATGATTGAGGACCCGTTATAAAGCCTGCAAAAAAATATTGTGATAAAAATTTTACTGAAAATAAATGCAGGGACGCAAAAAGCATACTATACCTCACAGCCTTAGTTCATAATAATATATGCAGGGAATATAGTTATTGCTACTGACAAAAAGGTAAATAAATTGTGATAATAATGCATGAATTAAAACTTTGACTTGCAAAAATTTATGCTGTAAGATATAGACAAATACAAATTTGAGGTGTTTTATGGACAATCTGATAGATAAATTGAAGGAGAGATACCCCACATTCAGCAAAGGCCAAAAATTAATTGCTCGTTATATTATAGAGCATTATGATAAGGCAGCTTTCTTAACTGCTGCGAAATTGGGGGAAGAGGTTGGAGTAAGCGAATCCACTGTGGTACGATTCGCAATAGAGGTAGGTTATGACGGGTATCCCAAACTTCAAAAAGCATTGCGGGAGGTTATAAAAAGCAAACTGACATCAACCCAGAGACTGGCAGTATCCTCAAACCGGATAGATTCCCAGAGCGTTCTGAAAACAGTTCTCCAATCTGATATGAATAAGATACGCCTTACAATGGAGGAGGCGGACTCTGAAAACTTTAATGCAATAGTTGAAGAAATCCTGAAAGCAAAGAAAATATATATTCTTGGTGTAAGAAGCTCAGCAGCATTAGCCAGCTTTCTGGGTTTTTATTTCAACCTTATATTCCCAAATGTACGGCTGGTGCATACCACCAGTGTAAGTGAGATGTTTGAACAGATAGTTAATGCCGGGGAAGGAGATGTGGTGATAGGAATTAGTTTTCCCCGTTATTCCAAACGAACCTCCAAGTCAATGGAATTTGCCAGAAAACAGGGCGCTACAGTGATAGCCATTACTGATAATGAAACTTCACCGCTTGCAAAATGTTCACATTATTCTCTTTTTGCAAGAAGTGACATGGCTTCCTTCGTGGACTCCCTTGTAGCACCTTTGTCAGTGATAAATGCGCTCATTGTTGCCATTGGTTTAAAACGGAAGGATACTATCCATAATACTTTTGAAAAACTTGAATTGTTATGGGATGAATATGAGGTATATGATAAAGGCGACAGCCACAGTAAACTTGGAAAAGATTAAGGACTACCGGAGGATTTAACAACTGATGGCAAACAAAATAGGAATTATAGGAGCGGGGGCAGCAGGCCTTTTTGCTGCAGGAAGAGCTGCTTCTTTAGGAAATCAAGTCAAGGTTTTCGAAAAAAATAAGAGAGCCGGTAAAAAGTTGTTAATAACCGGTAAAGGCAGATGCAATATTACCAATAATTGTACTTTGGAAGAGCTGATGGATAATATTCCCGGAAACGGACGTTTTCTCTATTCTGCTTTTAATAAATTTAACAATCATGACATTATGGATTTTTTCGAATCTATTAATGTTCCTGTTAAAACCGAACGTGGGAACAGGGTGTTTCCTGTTTCCGACAGATCACAAGATATTGTAAACGGTCTTATTAATTATGTCCGCAGCCAGGATGCTCAATTTTTTTATGAAGCACCGGTAAAGGAAATTGTATGTGAAGAGAATAAAGTTAAGGGGATACTGCTTCAAAACGATGATTATTATGAGTTTGATTCAGTTATTTTGGCTACGGGTGGAATCTCATATCCAATTACCGGTTCCACCGGTGACGGACATAAAATGGCTAAAAAACTGGGCCATACAGTAACCGACCTAAAACCTTCCCTTGTACCGCTGGAAGTGCGTGAAAAATGGGCTGCCCGTTTGCAGGGGTTAACTTTAAGAAATGTAGGACTTACAGCATTTGATAATAAGGATAATAAAGTATATTATGAGCAGGGAGAAATGCTGTTTACCCATTTTGGAGTATCGGGGCCAATGATTCTGAGTGCCAGCCGGCACGTGATGGATTGCGGTTACACCGGGGCATATTTCCTGATTGATTTAAAACCTGCTCTTGATGAAGAAACTCTGGATCAGCGTCTGCAAAGAGATTTTGCCAAATATTCAAGAAAATACTTTGGGAATTCACTGTCAGACTTACTTCCTAAAAGCTTGATACCTGTCTTTATAGAATTATCCGGGATCTCTCCTGAAAAGCCTGTGCATCAGATAACAAAGACCGAGAGAAAGAATATTGTTCAGCTGCTTAAAGGCATAAAGCTCACAGTTACAAAGCCTCGTCCTGTCAGTGAGGCAATTGTTACTGCCGGTGGGATTTCAACCAAGGAAATAAATCCGTCAACTATGGAATCCAAGCTAATTAAAGGTCTGTTTTTTACCGGTGAAATAATTGATGTAGATGCATATACCGGTGGCTTTAATCTTACTATTGCCTTTTCTACAGGTTATGTAGCAGGCAGCAACGCATAAACAATTGTCATCCGGAGTACCCTTTATTTCATTCTGTGCCCACTCATGTCATTCTGAGCTCCCACATGTCATTCTGAGCTCCCACATGTCATTCTGAGCGAAGCGAAGAATCTTACCATCCCTCTGTCATTCTGAATGGAGCGAAGCGTAATGAAGAATCTTTTGCGTTGACGTTTAAGATCCTTCGACTCCGCTAACGCTGCGCTCAGGATGACAGGCAGGGCGCCGCGCCGGCCCCCAGGACGAGTGGAAGGTATTGCGCGATACTCAGGATGGTATGAAAATCTTAGCTGGGTTTCGTTCAGTATAACAAAAATGAGCAGGGCAGAGTTTCTGAAAGGCTTTGCACAGGCTGATTGTATCAATTGTTATTAATACGGGAAAACTCTTTTGTATACTTAATCGTATACTTAGGAGTGAAGTTATGGATGTTTTATTAAAATTGCTTTCATGTCTGATGTTATCAGCTCTGATTACTATTCAGCTGTTACTGGTCTCTCCCTACAGAAACAGACTGACCGATGATTCAATTAATGGTAAAGTACTGGAAGTGTATGAGTCAGTTGTAAGCAGAGGAACAGTGGTTCTTGATGCCATGGGAGATTATGAGCCTAATACGGCTTATGTTTTAGTAAACGGAGAGCATCAAAAACTGGTGGATACCTTTCCTGTAGAATTGAATCTTTGGGATGGCGATGTTGTGGAAATACAATTAAAACAGGGAAGTCCAACCTTCTATGTATTCCTATTGTCCCGAAAAGGCTCAATTAAGACTGATCTTAAAAGTAGTACAGTTGTAATAAAACCGGGAATTAACATGCTGTTTCGGGTTATGGACAATAAAACTTTATGATGAAGATAAATCATTTTCTGCAGTCTTCGGTAAAATCATGGTAGAATATATAAAGATATTCTTGTGTCAAGAAGAATCATGAAATATAATCAATAGAGTTAAATATAGTACCAGTTAGGACAAATATGGTTTTACGGGAGGCTTTTACGTGGTTAATGAATTTATGAATAACGGCAGTAAGGATGTAGTAAAAGCAGCAATCATGATGTCACTTACTGCTGACAGGGCAGAAGAAAAGGCATTAAAAACCCGTTTGGCTAAAAGCGGGATAAAAACTGCGGCAGTTGATTATGGTGGAGAATTTATTAATTCAATAATGAAAATTGTGGAAAGAGCCGTGGTGTCCTCGAAGCGTGAAGGAGTAATTGAAGAGTGTCACAATGAGGAAGGCGCAGTTGCAGGAGCTGCAAGGGAAGCCCTTACTCAGGTAATGCCAAAAGCACTGGGCTTGAATGTAGGAGGTAAAATTGCAGTAGCCCGATCCGGTGAACATGTAGCTGTTTCTGTATTTTTTGGCATAGGTCTTCTGCACTTAAACGAAATTGCTATAGGTACAGGACATAGAGTAGTTTAGCGGGAGGTAATGCTTTTGAAAACAATACAGATTGCCATAGATGGGCCTTCCGGTGCAGGAAAAAGCACTATGGCCAAACTTATTTCTCAAAAATTAGGTATTATGTATCTGGATACCGGAGCCATGTACAGAGCACTGGCGCTAAAAGCTATTCATCAGAATATTGATACAAAAGACAGCGAGAAAGTGTCGGAACTTCTTTCTGATTTTAATATAAGTATAAAATATGAAAACGGCAGCCAAAAAGTATATCTAAATAATGAGGATGTTTCTGATAAAATACGTACTGATGAAGTATCTATGGGAGCATCAAATGTTTCTGCAATACCTGCTGTAAGGAAACGTCTCGTGGAGCTTCAACAAAAGATGGCCAGCAATACTTCGGTTGTTATGGATGGCCGGGATATAGGAACCCATGTACTTCCAAATGCAGATGTAAAGATTTTTTTGACTGCCAGTGTTGCTCAGAGGGCTTTAAGGCGGTATAATGAACAAAAAGAAAAGGGCATTCTAAAAAAAAGCCTTAAAGAAATAGAAAAGGAAATAGAAATCCGAGATTACAATGATAGCCATAGAGATGCATCCCCCTTAAAACAGGCTGATGATGCTGTGCTATTGGATACAAGTAATTATTCGATAGAAGAATCTGTGGGAAAAATCCTTGAAATCATCAGAAGTAAGGGGTTACTGAATGCTTTATAGTATAGGAAAACTTATTCTGTATCTTTATTTTACTATTTTTCGCCGTGTAAAAATTGAAGGTAAAGAAAACATCCCGCAAGAAGGTCCGGTTTTGCTTTACGCAAATCATCCAAGCGCCTGGGATATGTTTTTGATTGCAGTTTATATGAAGAGAAAAGTACATTACATGGCCAAGGCTGAGCTGTTTAAGAGTCCTGTTTTAAGTCTTTTACTAAAATCATTAGGAGCTTTTCCCGTAAGCAGAGGAAAAGGCGATGTGGGTTCGATCAGAAATGTGTTCAGACTGCTTGAGCAAGGAAAAGTAGTTGGAATTTTTCCTGAAGGAACAAGAACTCCAAAAAAAGATCCAAAGAAAAGAAAAGCAGGAGCTGCTATGATGGCATTACATTCAAAAGCACCAATTCTTCCGGTAGGAGTAGAATGGAATAAGAAAATATTTTCCAAAGTCCGGGTCGTTTTTGGAGAACCTTTTTTAATGCTGCCGAAAGAAGAAGGCAAACATATACCAAAAGAAGAATTAATATTATTGACAGATGAAATAATAAATAAGATTTATGAATTAATTGACGTGAGGGAATAATGGAAGTTAAGGTTGCAAAATATGCCGGATTTTGTTTTGGCGTTGACAAGGCTGTAAAAACATCCTTTGAGCTGAATTATGACGGTAATAAATACACAATGGGCGAATTGATTCATAATCGCAATGTGATTGAGCAGCTTGAAAAAAAGGGTATAAAGGCAATAGATAATCTGGATGGATTAAAAGAAGGAGATTGTGTAATTATCAGGGCTCATGGCATAGGCAAAAAACTTTACGATGACCTTAATGCCCTGAATGTTAAGATTTTAGACGCAACATGCCCATATGTTAAACGTATCCATGAGATAGTTAAGAAAGAGTACGAGGCTGGAAATAGAATCGTTATTGTAGGAGACAGTAAACATCCTGAGGTTATTGGAATAAATGGATGGTGTGAAGGAAAATCTTTAATTATAGATGATGAAAAAGAAGCTGAGCAGTTGCCATATTTTGATGAAAAAACTGTGGTTGTTGCACAAACTACTTTTAAAAGGACGAAATATGAAGATATTTGTGAAGTTCTTAAGAAAAAGTTTGCATTCGTATTAAAATTTGATACAATATGTAATGCGACTGTGCAACGACAATCCGAGGCAGATAAACTGTCCAGGGAAGTAGATGTAATGATCGTTATAGGGGGAAAGAATAGTTCTAACACGCAGAAACTATTTGAAATCTGCAAAGAGAACTGTCCTGAGACTTATCTTATTGAAAATGCGGATGAGTTACCTCTTTTCGATAAAAATGCAAGAACAGTAGGGATTACCGCAGGTGCATCGACACCAGAGATGGTAATCAAGGAGGTTATTTTTCACATGGAAGGCATGATGAACGGGCACGAAGGCGAAATCAATTTCAGCGAAGCCCTCGAAATGACGATGACTGAGTTAAAGACTAATGAAATTGTTAAAGGAAAGATTATCGGATACAACAATAACGATGTATTCGTTGACTTGGGTTATAAGGCTGATGGTCTTATCCCAATGGAAGAGTTCCTTGATGATCCAGATTTTGATCCGGAGAAGGACTTGAAGCCCGGAGATGAGATAGAAGCGCTGATTGTAAAGATCAATGATGGTGAAGGTAATGTTTTGCTGTCTAAGAAAAGGGTTGATTCTATCCGTGGTTTTGAGATAGTAGAAGAGGCATTTAAAAACAAGACCCCCATTGAAGTTATAATTAAAGAAATTGTCAAGGGTGGAGCAGTAGCGGATTACAAAGGTGTTCGAATATTCATACCTGCTTCACAAATCAGTGATAGATTTGTAAAAGATTTAGAGCCGTACAAAGGTAAGAAGGTCAAGCTCGTAATCACTGAAATGGCAAGCAGAAGACGTGTTGTTGGATCTTGCAGAGCCATTATCGAAGCAGAAAAAGAAGCTAAAGCAGAGGTTTTCTGGAATGATGTGGAAATAGGCAAGGAGTACACAGGAACAGTTAAGAGCCTTACTAACTTTGGCGCATTTGTGGATCTTGGTGGTGTAGACGGATTAGTACACGTATCCGAGCTTTCCTGGAAGAAAGTTGATGATCCTTCAAGTATTCTAAAAGTTGGTGACGTTGTAAATGTAAGAGTTATCAACTTCGACAAGGAAAAACAGAAAGTATCTCTGGGTTACAGAAAGATGGAAGATAATCCATGGTATAATATCGAGGAAAAATATCCGGTTGGAAGTGTTGTAACCGGTACTGTGCTAAGAATGGTTCCGTTTGGGGTTTTTGTAGAGCTGGAAGAGGGTGTTGAAGGGCTTGTGCACATTTCACAGATATCCAATGTTCGGCTAGGAAGACCAGAGGAGGTTCTTGAAGTTGGGCAAAAGGTAGAAATGAAAATTTTGGATATCAACACAGAACTTAAAAAAATCAGTTTATCTATAAAAGAAGTAAAACCAATTGATCCCCAGAGTGAAGAAGAACCTGCTTCTGAAGAATCCAGTGATGAAAAACCCACTGAGCATAGTGAAGAGATGTCAAACACAATAGGTGATCTAATAAAGGATAGCCAAGAATAATTTGTTAAAATATCATATATAGCAAGACCGGAGTTTCCGGTCTTGTTGTTATATACTTTTTTAGTTTATTCTTAGGAGGCTAATAATGGGAAACTTCAATGATTATGAAATTTTTAAAACAAGATTTTATAATATTTCGGATATCGACTTAAATCTTTATAAAGAAAAACAAATGAAAAGACGTATTACATCCCTGGCCGAAAAACATGGTCATACTACATACTGCTCATTTCTGGAGGAAATGAAGCGGGATTCTGAGCTGTATAAACTATTCATTAATTATCTTACAATTAATGTATCGGAGTTTTTCAGAAATCCGTCCCAATGGAAGTACTTTGAAAAAACAGTACTAACTGATGTTTTTAAGAATAAGAATTTACAGGATTTAAAAATATGGAGTTCGGCCTGTTCAACCGGGGACGAGCCATATACAATAGTAATGATACTAAACAAATATCTACCGTTTGAAAGAATTAATATTTTAGCTTCTGATATTGACCTGGAGGCTATTGAAAAGGCAAAAGAAGGGATTTATTCTACAAGAAGTTTAAAAGAGCTCCCTGCTGAGTACAAAGATAAACATTTTACCAAAATCAATGATGACAGCTACCAAATATCGGAAAAGGTAAGAAAATGCGTGACCTTTAAGCAGCTTAATCTTTTAAAGGATCCTTATCCGAGGGGAATGGACATAATAGTCTGCAGAAATGTACTTATTTATTTTACAGAGGAAGCAAAAAATTATATAATGAAAGGGTTTAGTGAGTCTCTTAGACCCAATGGTGTGCTTTTTATTGGCAGTACCGAGCAAATAATGAATTATCAGAGCTTTAATATGAAGCCTATAGAAACATTTTTCTATCAAAAAACGGAGGGATAGTGCTAATGGTGCAGATAGACAAAATGACTAAGGAAGAGCTTTTGGAGGTACTGAGAATAAAGGATCAGCTGCTTAAGGAGCAACGGGAAGAACTGGAAGCATATAGAGAGCTGGTTGAAGAATTGCGCGCAAAGCTCGGTATAAATGATTCACCTTTTACAGGAAATGGAGACTAATTGTGTTTGCCTATCTTAAAGGGATTTTAGTAAGAAAAACAGCAGACAGTATAATTATTGATGTTAACGGTGTTGGATACAAGGTATTTACAGCCGGTTCAGCTCTTTCTGCCAGTAATGAAACAGGCAGTGAGATAAAATTGCACACCTATTTTTATGTTAGAGAAGATACTCAGGCTCTATATGGTTTTTTGCACGAAGAGGAGCTGAAGATGTTTGAGCAGCTCATTACAGTAACAGGGGTGGGCCCAAAAGCAGCACTTAGCTTAGTTTCCAATATTCTCCCATCACAATTTGGTATCGCAGTTTTAACCGATGATATTGAGAGTTTTACAAAGGCTCCGGGAATTGGCAAAAAAACAGCTCAAAGAATAATTTTAGAACTTAAAGATAAATTAAAGAAACTACACAAACCATTAACTGATATAAAAACCGAAACTTCCGGTTTACAATTATCATCCAATAAGATGCAGGAAGCAATAAGTGCTTTGATAATGCTGGGTTATTCATCACAGGAAGCAAACAAGACAATTTCCACTGTATATGATGAAGAAAAAACAATAGAAGAAATAATAAAGGATGCTCTTAAGAGTTCTCTGTAATGACATTACCATTACCGAAAATGGAGATTTTGAACAGGTGTCCAAATTATTATACTTAGTATAAAAAAAGTGAGGTGGTATAGTGGAGGAAGAAAGACTTGTAAACAGCGAGTTTAGAAGAGATGATATTGATGAAGCCAGTTTAAGGCCACGTACCATCAATGAATATATTGGACAGTCCAAGGTAAAGGAAAATCTCCTTGTTTTTATAGAAGCGGCCAAAAAAAGAGAAGAAGCTCTGGATCATGTACTCCTTTACGGGCCTCCCGGACTTGGTAAAACCACCCTTGCAGGAGTAATTGCCAGTGAGTTAGGGGTAAATATCAGGATTACTTCGGGTCCGGCAATCGAAAGGGCAGGGGATTTAGCCGCTATTCTGACTAATCTGGGTCCTTCTGACGTACTGTTCATTGATGAGATACATAGATTGAACCGAAATGTTGAGGAAATCCTATACCCAGCCATGGAGGATTATGCCTTGGATATTATTATCGGAAAAGGCCCCAGTGCCAGGTCAATTCGCCTGGATCTGCCTAAATTCACACTGATAGGAGCTACAACCAGAGCAGGTCTGTTAACTTCTCCGTTACGGGATAGATTCGGCATAATAAATCGTCTGGAGATTTACACTCAAGATGAACTTACAACTATTGTAAAACGTTCTGCTAAGATTTTGGGCATAGAAATAGAAGAAACAGGAGCACAAGAGATAGCAAAGCGCTCGAGAGGAACTCCGAGAATTGCAAATCGGCTCCTGAAAAGGATACGTGACTTTGCCCAGGTTAAATCCGATGGCCATATAACACTGGAAGTAGCTCAATATGGTCTTAAAGCCCTGGAAATTGATGACCTGGGTCTTGATAACACAGACCGAAATGTGCTTGACACAATAATTAACAAGTTTGATGGGGGTCCTGTGGGTTTAGATACTTTGGCAGCCTCAACAGGGGAAGAGGCAAATACCATCGAAGATGTTTATGAGCCGTATCTTCTGCAATTAGGCTTTATTCAGAAAACTCCCCGGGGAAGAAGAGCTACCCGCCTGGCATACCAACATCTGGGTGTTCAATATGTAGACAGAGAAGATAGCGAACAAATCAGCTTTATTAACCAGGATGAATAAAGGAGACGAGACTATGAGTCATAAGGTTGGATTTATAGGTGTAGGAAATATGGGCGGTGCACTATTAAAGAGTGTAGTAAGGTATAATAAGGAAACCCTCAAAAATAATTCCGAAGACCAAAAGTTGTTTTCTGTCTCTGCATTTGATATCAACTCCCAATTGCTAAAAAAACTTGCAGGCGAAATGGATATCATCGAAGAAACCAGTGCAATAAATCTTGCAAAGAATTGCGATATTATTGTGTTGGCAATAAAGCCTCAATACTGCGATAATGTGCTTAACGAAATTAAACCGGCAATAACAGATAAAAAGGTAATTGTGTCAATCATAGTGGGGCTTTCAACCCGATATTTTAAAAGTGTTTTAGGCAGTCATGCCAGAGTTGTGAGAACTATGCCCAATACTCCTGCACTGGTGGGAGAGGGCATGACCCTTATAAGCTGGAATGATTCTGTTAATGAAGATGAAAGAGAAGCCATTATCCAACTTTTCAGCTGTTCAGGCAGGGTGGAAGAATTAGAAGAGAATTTGATGAATGAAGTAACCGCCCTTACCGGCAGCAGCCCGGCTTATGTTTTTATACTTATCGAAGCTATGGCTGATGCGGCGGTTAAGTCCGGGATACAGAGGAAACTTGCCTACAGACTTGCTGCTCAGGCTGTATTGGGATCGGCTAAAATGGTTTTGGATACGGGAAAGCACCCTGCTGAACTTAAGGACATGGTTTGCTCTCCTGCCGGTACAACCATTGAGGCTGTGGCAACCCTTGAACAGGAAGGCTTTAGAAATGCCATAATAAAAGCTATGGATGAGTGTACAAGAAAAGCCAGAGAAATAGACCGAAACAATTCCGGAAAATAGGAGATTATATGGAATATTACGAGAAAACCATCAGTGCCGAGCTTAAGTATAAAGGAAATATTATAGATGTAGAAAAAATAATGGTTGAGCTTCCAGATGGGAAACTGGCATCAAGGGATGTTGTCAGAAATGCCGGTGCATCTGTTGTGGTTCCTGTTATTAATGATGAAATCATACTGGTACAACAATTCAGAAAGCCACCTGAAAAAATTTTTATAGAGCTTCCAGCCGGTAAACTTGAGGATGGTGAAGACCCTGCTGTCTGTGCTGCCCGTGAGCTAAAAGAAGAGACAGGATACAGCGCAAAAAAACTTGAAAAAATTATGGAACTTTATCCGGCTCCAGCTTTTTCAGATGAGATTCTGCATGTTTATCTGGCTACAGAGCTAATTAAAGGTGAAGCATCTCCGGATGAGGGCGAATTTATTACAGCCAAAGCATATAAAATCACCGAAGCCTTATCCATGATAGACAAGGGTATTATAAACGACAGCAAAACAGTGGCGGGAATTTTGTACGTGTCAAGATTTCTTAATAAGTAATTCGCATTAATGGGAGATAACTATGACTTTATCGGTTAAGAAAATCGGCATAATCGGTTTAGGTTTAATCGGCGGCTCTATTGCACGTGCTTTGAAACGAAGTTATAAAGGCTATATTATAAAAGCCTGGGACAGAGACAAAAATAATCTGGAACTGGGACTGAAAGAAGAAGTTCTCGATGAATATGCTTTATCATTAAGAAAAGACTTTTCTGATTGCGATGTAATCTTTTTATGTGTTCCTGTTTTTGTAATGCGGGATATTCTTGATGAGCTTTTAATGAATATTTCAGCTGATTGTATTTTAACCGATGTTGGCAGCACCAAATCTGATGTAGTGAATCTAATCAATGATATGAAGGTGAAAAACCCGTTTATAGGCGGCCATCCTCTTGCCGGATCTGAAAAATCCGGATTTACAGCTTCAAGAGCAAATCTGTTTGAAAATGCCTACTATTGTCTTACCCCAGTGGAAGGTACAGATAAAGACAATTTAAAAAGGCTTAGAGATATTATTATCGATTTAGGTGCCATACCAATAGAAATGACCCCAGACCAACATGACAGAATTACAGCTGCTATCAGTCATGTTCCCCATGTTATCGCAGCTTCGCTGGTAAACTTAATAGATGAGCTTGACAGCCCGGATAATATTATGAAAACAATATCGGCCGGAGGCTTTAAGGATCTTACCCGTATTGCCTCGTCATCACCGAGTTTGTGGGCAGGTATTTGTCTATCTAACAGGGATAAGATCCTTGAAACAATAGAATCCTTCATAGAGGAGCTAAAATGTTTCAAAATTGATTTAAGGAACAATAACAAGGAAAGTATCGAAAAGTTTTTTACTTCGGCCAGAGACATCAGGAATGCCTTGTCAGAACGAAAGAGTATTTTTCAAAAAACATATTCGATTCTGGTGGATGTGGACGACAAACCGGGTATTATTGCTCTGATTGCCTCGGCTCTCGCAAATGAGAATATTAATATAAAAAACATCGGGATTTTAAACAGCAGGGAGACTGAAGACGGAGCGCTGGAAATTCAGGTAGAGAGTGAAAAGTCTCGCCTCCGTAGCATTGATATACTGAGACGATTGGGGTATAGAGCAAAACAGAAGGATTAATAAAAATATTGCAAATCTGTCTTTTTATTTAACTTGTACAATGTATAATTCTTGTCAACGCCTCATAAATTCTATCGAGGTGATGACCATGTTATTTATCAGCATAAAAAAGAAGACCATAGGCTTATTCTTCGCAGCTGTTATACTGTGCCTGGTGGTTGTAATAATCTACGCTTCAGTAAAAGTATCTCAAAACGAAAATAAGTACCAGTCAGTGCTGGCAATGACACAAATGTTTGATGATACACATTTCATTGCATATATTTCGAATGTGGAGGCCCATAAGGAAAAACAAAACGTGGAAGTCTTTGACATAACAAAAGGAGAGGTCATAATTACTGAGCCAAGTAGCATCGACATACAAAATGAAGTCTTTAATTATGTTAAGACTATAAAAAGCCTTTATACAAAAGTCATGCCATTTCCCGATAAGGGATATGTAATTCGTGTTCCCTTTGATACTCCGATGAAGGTAGATCAAAAGCTGTTGAACAAGTCGGGGATTAAAGTAGTGGATTCAGTATTTATAATACTAAGCGATAAAGAAGCTCCTATTATGCTAATACTGGACAGTCAGGAAAGGCCGTATTTCTATACATTCAACGCAAGCGTCCAACCCTTGCTGGATTATGTGAACCTGAAGCCTGAAGAAGATAAACAGCAGGAAAGTATGGATGATGCCGGACAGGAGAATACCGATATCCCTACAGAAGTTGAAACTGAGGAAGAATTAATAGATTTGCCAGACAGTTAAAAAGCGAAATATTTTCAAAAAGTGAAGGAACCATCGATTCGCAGATGGTTCTTGATTTATCTTTTACATAGTAACGCTTTGACGATTGTAGCGGCTGTGTTGTAAGCGCAAAATCATAGGGCGCCTTTAATCTTGTTAGTATCCATGAAATAATTATTCTTAATATTGAGTTTTGTTGAAAAACTTGAAAAACTCGTGTTGGGAGTTGTGAATTATGGATAAAGTT
>DUNT01000072.1 GCA_012839205.1 Clostridiaceae bacterium | reverse complement strand
TCCATAATAGCTGCAACGGCTTCTTTTTGTGATGAAAGTCTTCTGGCCGAGACTCCTGTTGTCAATGTCAGGGGGAAGGTTAAACGTATTCTTGGTTCACGGGATGAAGGCATAGAGTATTCGGGAGGGAGTATTCAGGATTCATTTCAGATGGTCGAGATAGAAATAACGACTGCAGGACCTTATAAGGGAAAGCTAATTGAAACTGAGTATGCTCTGAGTATATCCTTCAGCGAAAAACAGGAGGATGTCTTATTAAAGCCGGGTAATGAAGTTCTGATGGTTTTAGAACTGGATGATGCGGGAGAAATCTCTCAGGCATATATTTATTCGGTAGTCAGGGACAAACACATGCTCCTCTTATTACTGATATTTTCTGTAATCATCTTGTCAGTAGGAAGATTAAAAGGCCTTAAGGCACTTATATCTTTAATATTAACTGTATTAGCTATAATTTATATATTACTTCCATTAATATTAAGGGGTTTTGACCCGGTATTCATTTCAATATGGATTTGTGTTGGAATAGCCGGAATAACCTTACTTTTGGTCAGTGGATATAATAAAAAAACGCTGGCTGCAATTATCGGAACCTCGGGAGGCTTGATTTCTGCAGGTATAATTGCACAGGTAATAGGTGAAATGGCTAAGTTAACAGGCCTTGGAGATGAAGAATCTCAAATGCTGATGTTTATACCCCAAAATATTTCATTTGACTATAAGGGCTTGTTGTTTGCAGGAATACTAATCGGTGCATTAGGCGCTGCAATGGACGTCGGAATGTCTCTTTCTTCTGCCATGTTTGAAATTAAAGAAATAAACCCTGATATTAAAAAAAGCGATCTGCTTAAAGCCGGCATGAATATTGGCCGGGATATGATAGCAACTATGTCAAGTACGCTGATTCTTGCCTATACCGGCGGGTCATTACAACTAATGCTCCTTTTTATGGCGCATGAGATTCCTTTTGTTGATATCATCAATCAGGACGGATATGCAACAGAGGTTGTAAGATCCCTGGCAGGAAGTATAGGCCTTATATTAACTATTCCTATAACAGCAATAGCGGTTAGCTTTTTATGCGAAAAAAGACACAGGGAAAAAGAGAGATATTGACATTGGACATAATTCCTGGAATCAGAATAATAAAAGGGCTGTACTAAACAGCCCGTCACCTGCACACAAAAATTCTTTTTAGAAGGTCGCTTCAGCTATTTTATGCCTCATAATGACAGGTACATGTTTTATACAGCCCTTAATAAAAACAAATTAATATGTTTCAACAAATACTTCAAAATGAGCCTTTGGATGAGCACATGCCGGACATACATCAGGTGCTGCATCACCTTCATGTATATATCCGCAGTTACCGCATTTCCAGCGTACTTTTTCATCCTTTTTGAATACTTTTCCTTCTTCAATATTCTTGGCAAGTTTATTAAAACGGATTTCGTGCTTTTCTTCAGCAGATGCTATGCTTCTGTATACTGCTGCAATATCAGGGAATCCTTCTTTGTCTGCAACATCGGCAAATTGGGGATATAGAATGCTCCATTCCTCATTTTCACCATGGGCGGCATACTTTAGATTATCAAGGGTATTACCCTGAGCGACAGGAAATCCGGCCTGGATTTCAATGTTCTGAGGTAAATCACCATCAAAACCTGCGAGGAGAAATTTAAAGAACCTCTTTGCGTGCTCTTTCTCATTATCGGCTGTTTCAAGGAAAATGTTCCGAATCTGCTTATAGCCTTCCTTATCTGCTACAGAAGCATAATAGGTATAACGCATTCTTGCCTGAGATTCACCTGCAAATGATTTCATAAGATTTACCGCAGTTTCTGTTCCTTTTAAACTCTTCATTTCTGTACCTCCCTTTTTATATTTAACAGAATATTCTTATTTATTTTATCAAATTAATTGCTTTTTAACAATCTAAGTGAAAAATATTGCATTACAAGCAGAACTTAGTTTACTATGAATATAATTTTATATGATAAAATAAAGCAGATAATTACTGCTATGAGGTAATGATAATGAATTATGATATAGCAATTATAGGAGCCGGGCCGGCAGGTGCTGCCCTTGCCAGGTTTATTCCCAGTCATTACAGAATTTTGCTTTTGGACAGACGTGACCTTATAGATGGAGAAAACCAGAAAGAAAAGTGCTGTGGCGGCCTTTTAGCACCTGATGCACAAAAAATGATCGGTAAAATGGGGCTTGCTGTTCCAAAGAAAGTTCTGGTGGATCCACAGATATTTTTAGTAAGGACCATTGATTTTGACAATCATTTAGAAAGCTATTATCAACGCTACTATTTTAATATGAACAGATTAGACTTTGATAAATGGCTGTTATCTGTAATACCGGAAAATGTTGATTTGGCATTGGGTTGCAGATTCACTTCATTGGTTGAATCAAAAGACGGATATGAGATTGCATTTTTATATAAAAACAAAATTTTTACTCAAAAAGTCAGACTGATTATTGGTGCAGATGGGGCCTTATCAAAAGTTCGTCAACAAGTTTACGAGGAAAACGATACCCTAAAAAAGTATATTGCAATACAGGAATGGTTTCAGACAGATCAGACTGTTCCGTATTATGGAGCTATATTTGACAGCCGGATTACTGATTTTTATTCCTGGACCATACCTAAAGAAGGCAATCTGGTTATAGGTTCAGCTCTTATGCCTGATAAAGAGGCTAATAAGAAGTTTGAAATTTTAAAAAGCAAATTAAGAGAATATGGCTTTGTTTTTAATAATGGCATTAAAAGAGAGGGAGCCTATATAGTCAGACCCAAAAGAAAAGACATAATTACCGGAAATGACCATGCTGCATTAGTCGGTGAAGCGGGTGGATTTATAAGCCCCAGCTCTGCAGAGGGAATAAGCTTTGCTTTAAGAAGTTCTTATGCATTGGCAAAGAGCCTGAATAACGGTTTGGAAGGATTTCAGAAAAGATACAGAGAAAACCTTAAGCCGGTATTAAACTCCATAACATTTAAGCAAATGAAAAGTCCTGGAATGTATAACAAAACAATTAGAGGAATGGTTATGAAAAGCGGAATATTTAGCAGTAAACCGCTTTTTAATCAGGACTAGTGTTTTGTTTGGTTTTATAACGTGGTCCAATCCGCTCTTCCATATTTTTCAACTCACTTATGATATAGAGAGGACGTCCCTTTGCTTCTTCATATATACGCCCGATATACTCTCCGATAATACCCAGCATAAGCAGGATTATACCGTTAAAGAACAGGCTTACGGCAATCAGTGAAGTCCAGCCGGATTGTGATGTTTCAGGGAAAAATAGTTTTTGGATTACCACGATAATCAGGTATAGAAAGCTGATCCCGGAGAGAATAGCGCCAATATAAGAGGCTAGTTTAAGCGGCTTATAGGAAAAAGACATAATACCGTCCATTGCAAGTTTCAGCATTTTCTTAAGAGGATATTTGGTTTCTCCGGCAAAACGTTCACTGCGCTCAAACTCTATTGCAGTTTGCTTAAAGCCTACCCAGCTCATAAGGCCCCTGACGTAACGGCTTCTTTCGGGAAGTTGCTTCAGTGCCTCAGAAACCTTACGGTCAATGAGTCTGAAATCACCAGTATCAACAGGTATGTCTACGTTTGTTAGACCGCGAAGAATCCTGTAGTAAGCTTTTGCTGTAATTTTCTTAAAGAAAGTTTCACCCTGGCGGGATTTTCTTTTGCCATAGACCACATCATAACCGTCACGCCAGATTTTTATCATATCGGGAATAAGCTCCGGAGGATCCTGCAGATCACCGTCAATAATAACCATGCATTCTCCTGCTGCATAATCCATGCCAGCGGTAATGGCAATCTGATGCCCAAAATTTCTTGCAAAATCTATCATTTTTATTCTTTTATTGTTTTTACAAAACTCTCTTATTATTGCCCCTGTATTGTCACGGCTGCCGTCATTTATAAAGATAATTTCATAGTTTTCTCCAATGCCATCCATAACTTTAGTCAGTCTTGTATAAGTCTCTGTAATTACTTCTTCCTCATTATACATAGGTACAATTACCGAACATAAAATTTTTTCCATGAAATCCTCCTAAACAATATATCATTATTTAGTATACTATAAGTTTCCAAGTATTTCATTTGCAACTTTTTGTCCTAATCTTACAGCATAATTCAAGCCTCTGTCCTCCGGATAAATCTGTGACATAGAAGCCAGATAGAGCCCTTTTACCGGAGAAATAATATCCGGAATAGTTTTGCTGTATCCAAGTGTAATAACAGGCTGTGCAAATGGTGCCCGGCTTATGGTTATATTCTTTATCATTTGTCGGTTTACACCGGGAAATACCTTTTTCAATCCATCAGCAAATTCATTGATAATATCATCATCAGATGCTGAATACAAAGGATCTGAAATATCCAGGTACCTGGATAAGTATACAACATGGGAATTGTAATTCTTTAAACCTACCAGGTTTGTATGTTCTATAATCAGAACAAAGGGTAAGCCCTCCTGAGCCACTGTTATCCAATAATATGGTGACAGACTCTGAGATAACTCCAGAAGAACGCAGATATTGGCTTTATATCTAATCCTGCTGAGGGACTCTTTATAATTATTATAAGGTCCCTGAAATATATCCGAAAGAAGATTCGGTGAGGATGTAAATAAAATCTGGTCATAGTTTGCATTAAGGTTCTTTGACACAATATCAAATGAACCGCTTTCATTCTTTATTATAGTGGTAACCTCATTATCTAAAAGAATATTGCCACCCGATTGGATAATTCTTTCAGCCATTTTCTCAACAATTTTATTGAAGGCTCCATCTAAATACCCCAGCATTTCTTTGTTAAGGTTCTTTCCTCTTGATGATCCCCGGAGCTTTAGCTTATTCCATATCCATGTACCCGATATTCTTTCGCTATCTATATCAAATTTTGATTTAATTAACGGTTCCCATACTTTTTGCCAGGCTTCCCGGCCTGAATTCTTAATAATCCATTCTTTGGCCGTGATGGTTTCAAAAGATAAATAGTCCTTGTTAAATTTAGAAGCCAAAACCATAATTCCCATACGAATTCTGGAAATGAAAGAGAGTGGTTTAAAGCACAATAAATCAAAAGGTGAGGTGAAGGGATGAATGGAATTGTCAATATAAATTGCATTTTTAGGTTTATACCAATTTAACCGGTCTTTAAGACCCAATTCATCAATAAGGGTTAAAACTTCTAAATCACTTAGAAAAATATGATGATAAAAACGGTCTATAGCCTCACTGCCAACATGTACAGAGGAGGCTAAACCGCCTAAGTAATTTTCTTTCTCATATATAGTAACCTTGTTTCCTTTCTGCGAAAGCCGGAGGCCTGCAGTCATACCGGTTAAACCTGCTCCTATAATTGCAATATTCATAATATCCGCCTTATTTTTTATTTGTATATAACCTTTTTATACAGAATAAAGTTCCATGAAATAATAAAGAACATTATCAAAATTTTCGGAAGATATAAAACAGCCCAGGATCCTTCTTCGGTTAAGAGAACCAAAATATAACGTATACCTGAAAAAATGAATATGTTACCCACTATAAGATTAAAGAAGAACAGAATGCCATAAAGGAACAGCTGTCTCTTGAAGTTTGTGGTTGACCTGAAGGAAAAGAACTTGTTTAATAAAAAATTTAGCCAGAATATTATGGTATAGACAATTACATTAACAAGTATCTCACTAATAGACAGCGCATTTCTTAGAACAATAAACAAAGTGTATTCTATTGAAAAACAAAAAACTCCAACAAAAATATATCTGAAAAACTGAGCAAGAGATTCAGGTGTAAACAGTTTTTTCAGTATAGGAAGACTGCATAGCCATTTTAATAGTTTCTGCATTTGTAATTTACCTCCAAACTACCATTCCCAGCGGGGAAGAAGCTGTAAGATGTTCAGGTACAATCTGGGAACCTCCAGCCCTGATAAAAGCGGATAATAAAAAATGAATAATGTTAAAAATGCTATAAGAAAAATCTTAGTAAACTTGCGACTAATAATATTATTTTCTTCCAGGTACTTAATAAGAATACCAACCATTAAAATAAGAAAAGGGATGCAAGAAAAATAATGGTATATAAATGTAACTTTTCTCGGTGCTACTGCCCAGGGCAGGTATTGCGATAAATAGCCTATTACCGGGAACAAAAGCAGTTTATTTTCACCAAGAGTGTTCTTTTTATTAAACATGTAAGATATAAAAGACCATAGTATTACCAAAAAAGCGATAAGGCCGATCCAAAACAGCAGCGGATGCCCAAAACAGGCAATTGATGCGCCCAAATTATCAGGAAGCAGTTCTCCCTGGTAATAAAAAATAGGACGAATATCTAAAGGCCATTCGTACCAGGGGGATGCATAGGGATGAAATTCATCAACACCCTTATGATAATTAAACATACTTTTTACTGACTCTATTACTGATTTTACAAGACTCATATCATTTTCTTTATAGTCTATGGGGATAAATGACAATACATATATAGCTAGTGGTATGACAATAAAGAGGATTACGCAGAACAGGCATGTTAAATAAAAATATTTACCTAACCATTTTCCCAGTTCTTTTTCCTTGAGCTTTACAGATGCTCCTTCATTTTTTATTCGAAGGTTGAGCTGGTTATTAAGGTCATTATACTCATAGCCTCTTGACAAGAAAAATAGAATTGCCAGACCTGAGGCTCCGTAAAGTGCAATCCATTTTGTTGCGCCTCCTAAGCCAAGAAAAATACCACTTAAAAACAGGGGAATGAGGGATTTTAAGAAACCTCGTTCATAGGATTTTGAATCATAATAATCCAGCATAAAGTAAAACATAAGCATCACAAAGAATATAGTATAGCTGTCTATAGTAGCCAAACGTGTCTGAGTAAAGTGCATGAAGTCAAACATCATTAGCCAGGCGCAGAAAAAAGCCCAAAAGGTGTCTTTAAAGAAACGCTTAGCTATAATATACATTAATGGTATCAGAGCTGCGCCAAATATTGTCCCCATTATCCTCCAGCCAAAAGGAGTCATTCCAAAGATACTTATTCCAAATGCAATTATAGTTTTTCCAAGCGGCGGATGAGTATTTTCATAGAGGATATCTCGCTTTTCAAGTTGTTCAAGTGCAGTACGGGGAAAGTAGATCTCGTCAAAATAGGTGCCGTTTAAAACAGTTGGACGATCCGGAACCAAATCCTGTTCGTCAAAAAGTTTCTCAATACCCGGCGTTGTTGGCTCTGATATTATTGTAAAGTCTGATATTAAGCTGTTTCCGCTAAAAAAACCCATTTCTAAGTATTCAGCTTTATAGAATTTATTTTTATCATGCTCGATTTCAGTTCTTAAATATGTGTTTGTAAATCTTAACTTGTCTGTAGTCACCATATCAGTGGTATAATGCCATTTGTAGATTGATTTCATATCGATAAAAGAATAAGGCTTAAATTCACCATTGTGATCAGCTTCTATTTCCAGGCTTCCAAAACATCCCCAACTATGGCCCAGACCGCCAAACAACATTATTTTATCTATCGCAACTTCTCTACCGAAGTCAACAATGAAACTTTCATTCAGTCTTTCAGGTTCCCATCCTGTTTTTGGAGCATTAAAAGAGCCGAGATTAAAAAGTGCGATAATTAAGTATATTACGGTCATTATGGTCATAATTTTAATATCTTTTTTAGTAATCATTCCAGTCATCACATACTCCCGTTGAGTTATTTCCAGGCTGTATAAAAGCTCTGTAACCCTGATAAACTGACAACATATAGGTTATAAGCACAAAAAACGAGAAAAGCATGGCAAGACCATCCCAACGTTCAAGCCAATACACTTCCCCAAATGAGATTATATACAAATATAAATGATTTATAAATACCGAAAAACTAACAAGCCCAAGTAGCAGCAGATGTTTTTTATCAAAAACAGATGTAAGAGTAATAAAGATTATTGCTGGCAACAGGTACCGCTCGTGCATTTTAGTCATGAAAAAGAATGCACTAAACTGAACAAGGTATGAAAAATAAGCTATAGAATAGATTGAAGCACCGCCTTTAATTAAGCAGATAAAAGCATATAAAACAGCAGCTAAAGTAAGTATATTCCCCCAGGCAAAATAGCTTAACCCAAGAAAAGGCAGTTTGTCAGGCTGAATTTGCCCTCCAAGAAGAAACCAGAAATTGAAAGCGTTAGCCGTTGCGAAGGGATAATCCTTGATACTGTTATAATACAGCTCAAAAATCCAGTAAAGTGGATCTATGAATTTAGGAAGCTTGTTGGCAAGACTCGTTGGAAGATAAAATGGTAAAACAATGGCATAGTAGATTAAAAGTCCTGACACTAACCCGGTTATTAACCGTAAAAATGATTTTAAGTCCATTTTGAAATCTTTGAAATAAAGATATAAAACCACTGGCAATAAAAGCCCGCTTTGAGGTTTTGTCAAAACAGCAATGAGAAAAAGTAAAGCTGCCAGGTTATGTTTCCTGAATTCGAAAAGAGCTATTACACCTATGAGCATAGTTGCCGGAATTGAATCGAATTGGCCCCAGATGGAAGAGTTTATATATACACCGGGGTTTACCAAATATATAAATGCCATTATAGTTCCGGTTTCAGGTTTATTTGCTTTTTCTGAGATTAGCAGTATAAGCCATGCACCTATAAATTCAAATAAAACTGACCAGAGTTTTATGAGGACAACATGTAAAGCGGTTGAAAGAGACAATCTGTTTGCAATTTCCCCGGTAAACCATAAAAAATATTGAAAAAATGGGGCGTAAACAACATGGAATCCGGATGTACCATAGAATTGAGAGGGTCCATGTATGGCTAAATAATTACTCCATGCCACATACCCGTTCATATCAATAGGATAGGGTTTTATTGAGGAGATCGTTATACGGAAAATAAGAATTAATAATAAGGCTGGTATCAGAAAGTAATACCTGCTCTGATTTTTCTGATGTATTTTACAACTCGGAACAGACATGGTATCCTCCGTATAAATTCAGGCAACATAAAGATAATATTCCCCAACAGGCACTTATATAATTGTAGAACATAAATGAGCAAAAAAAAAGCACCGTAGGCGGATATACTTATTAAATAATTGCGATCCTAAATTTGGTGCTCATAAGATAATTAAAATAAAATAAAAACTTCTACATATATAAAAGGAGGAATAAATAACTTACTTATATTATACCATTAAAGCACGGATTCGAATATTACTTTTAGATTATAAAATTATTAACAAAAGATGAACGAAAGCATTTTATTCATTGTATATTAAAGTTTTCGGCTGATTGCATTTTTATACTGTATAGTTTATCATAAGTAGTGTTAATTTATATACAAAATTAAATCGAAATAATATACAATTTTTAGTGCTGGAGTGTTTTTATGGTTTTATATGAGAGTACCAGGGGCGGAAATGAGGGAATTTCCTCGGCAGAGGCAATAAAGAGAGGGATTTCTCCTAATGGGGGATTATATGTTCCTCAAAAGATAAAAGAGATAACTCAAAAAGATATTTTAGACATGGTGAATATGTCTTACCAACAACGGGCGGTATTTATATTAAAACAGTACCTTGATGATTATACTGATGATGAGCTTGTTAATTGTGTCAATAGTGCTTATAACACCAATAAGTTTTCAAATACTGATATTGCTCCTTTAACGCCTGTAAATGAAAATTTATGCCTCTTGGAATTATGGCATGGACCCACCTGCGCTTTTAAGGATATGGCTCTTCAGATATTACCTCACTTTTTAGTAAAAGCTGTAGAAAAGACAGGAGAAAAAAGTGAAATAGTCATCCTTGTGGCGACCTCGGGTGATACAGGCAAGGCTGCACTGGAAGGGTTTGCTGATGTTAAAGGTACGAGAATCATGGTATTTTATCCCGAGAACGGGGTCAGTGAGGTTCAAAAATACCAGATGATAACTCAAACCGGGAATAATGTAAATGTTTTTGGTGTTAAAGGAAATTTTGATGATACCCAAACAGGCGTAAAAAGAATTTTTACCGATGAACAGCTGATAAGCGAGATGGCAAAAAGAAACTTCAAGTTTTCATCAGCTAATTCCATCAATTGGGGCAGGCTTGTTCCGCAGATTATTTATTACTTCTCGGCCTATGCAGATCTCATTAGAATTAATCGTATAAAACCAGGAGACAAGGTAAATTTTGTGGTGCCGACAGGAAATTTTGGCAATATATTAGCAGGTTTCTATGCAAAACGTATGGGGCTTCCTGTTAACAAACTTGTATGCGCATCTAATGACAATAATGTTCTGACTGATTTTATCAGAACCGGGAATTATGACAGAAGGCGTAAATTTATCAGAACCGTTTCACCCTCAATGGATATACTGATATCCAGCAATCTGGAAAGACTGCTGTATGAGCTTACAGACCATGACTCTAAAAATGTGTCGGACTGGATGAATCAACTTAATGAGGTGGGATATTATGAAATAGGACAAAACCTATTAGACTGTTTACATAAGAGTTTTTGGGCAGGATGGTCAAATCAGGATGAAACATTAAAGACCATAGAATGCGTTTACAAAGATTATAATTACGTATTGGATACGCATACCGCTGTGGCGGTTGATGTTTATGATAAATACGTAATTACCACTGGAGATTTAACACCTTCAATTATAGTTTCAACCGCAAGTCCTTTTAAATTTAACGGCAGTGTATGTAAGGCTCTTTTTGGAGAAGAAAGGATTGAAAGTAAATCCGAGTTTGAGCTTTTAGAGATTTTATCAAAAGAGAGTAATATGCCCATACCAGCCGGATTAAAGGATTTGGATAAAAAGAGCATCCTCCATAATACCGTTTGTGAAAAATATGATATGAAAACTGTCGTAACACAGAATCTTTTTTAAAGGAGTATTGATATGGCTTTTGAAACCAGCCGTCATGTTAAGTTATCAAAGATAGTTGAGGAATTAAGTTTAGAGAAACTATTCTATTTGGATGAACATGATGAAGTAAAGATTGAGACATCAGATATAAATCGTCCTGGGCTTCAGCTAGTGGGCTATTTTGAATACTTTGGAACCGACAGAATTCAGATTTTCGGCAAGGTTGAAATGACCTATCTTGCACAATTAGATGATGAGAAACGTTATAAAAGTATTCGGGACTTTTTTTCTGCCGGGATACCATGTGTAGTTTTGGCAAGAGGAATGGAACCCTTAAGCGAGATGATGGAATGTGCAAAAGAGTTTAATGTTCCGTTTTTACGCACCCATGAGGACACTTCCCGTTTCAGCAGTAATTTAATTGCATATTTAAATGTAGAGCTTGCTCCAATGGTAACAATGCATGGAGAACTTGTTGAGGTATATGGAGAAGGAGTTTTAATTCTTGGTGAAAGCGGAGTAGGTAAAAGCGAGACTGCCCTGGAACTGGTTAAGAGGGGCCACAGGCTGGTGGCCGATGATTTAGTTGAGGTTAGAAGAGTGTCAAGTAAGACGCTGGTTGGTTCAGCTCCCGAAATAATACGTCATTTTATTGAAATTCGGGGCATAGGAATATTAGATGTAAAATATTTATATGGAGTGGGTTCGGTAAAGATAACCGAGTCTATTGCCCTGGTAGTCAATATGGAATTGTGGAATCCGCAGAAACATTATGAAAGACTTGGCACTGAAGAATTAACAACTGAAATACTTGGTTTAAAGATCCCCTCGTTAACAATTCCGGTAAAGCCCGGCAGAAACCTGGCTATTATCATTGAGGTGGCTGCTATGAATAACAGGCAGAAGAAAATGGGGTACAATGCTGCACAAGTCTTTACCAAAAAGGTTACCGGAGATTTTAAGAAAAGCGATGATTTTTAATCATAAAATCCTAAAGAAAAATGATTCAGGGTGAAAAAATATTATAGGTTAATTCAAGGAGTGGAAATTTTGAATAAAATTGATACTTACAATGAGCTTGAGACAATATGCAGCTCCTGCACCATTCTTAGAGATGTTCCCATGAAAGAACACACTACCATGAAAGTAGGCGGAAAAGCAGATCTTATGATTATACCTGAATCAATTACCTGCATTCAGAAGATTGTTTCATTCTTAAACTTATCAAATATACCGTTTATTATTATTGGTAACGGTTCAAATCTAATATTTCGTGATGAAGGGTATAAAGGAGCCGTTGTAAAAATTGGGAAACCATTATCAGATATTGAGGTTTACGATGATATAATTGTGGCAATGGCAGGTGCATCTCTGGCTCATGTTGCAAATATTGCACTGGAACATTCCTTAACCGGTCTGGAATTTGCATGTGGTATTCCCGGCAGTATAGGCGGTGCCATTTATATGAATGCTGGTGCATATGACGGAGAAATGAAGCAGGTTGTTGTTGAAACTCTCTGTCTTGACAGAGATGGAAATCTGATTACCCTTAAAGGAAATGAGCACAATTTTTCTTACAGACACAGCAGAATACAGGATGACAACCTGACGTGTTTACAAGTAAAAATGAGGCTCATAAAGAGTGAAAAAAGCAAAATACAAACTAAAATGAATGAATTCAATGCCAGAAGACGGGAAAAACAGCCATTGAATTATCCTAGTGCAGGAAGTATTTTTAAGAGACCTCCCGGTACTTTTGCGGGTATGTTGGTTGATAACTGTGGCCTTAAGGGAACAAAAATAGGAGGAGCCCAGGTGTCGGATAAACATTGCGGATTTATTGTAAATACAGGTGATGCAACGGCACAAGACATCATTTCGCTTATTAAATATGTGCAAGATACAGTATATAAAAACTCAGGCATAATGCTGGAGCTTGAGGTAAAGATTGTCGGGAGTTGTTGAAGATGGAACTGCTTATCATTACAGGAATGTCAGGTGCCGGGAAAAGCCTGGGAGTAAAATATTTTGAGGATATAGGATATTTCTGTGTCGATAATCTTCCTCCATCCTTGATTCCTAAATTTGCAGAAGTAATATTGCATGGAAAATCAAACCTTGAAAAAGTAGCTCTTATTATAGACATCAGGGGCGGAGCAATGTTTTTAGACCTTTTACCTGCTCTTGCCACATTGACTGATATGGATATCAAATATAAAATTCTGTTCCTAGATGCTTCAGATTCTGTTTTAATCAAAAGATTCAAGGAAAGTCGGCGTATGCACCCTCTTACTCCAGATGGCCGTATTTCAGAAGGTATTGCAGAGGAAAGAAAAATTCTGCAGACAATTAAAGACAAAGCAGATTTTACTATCGACACATCAAATCTTAGTCCGCGCCAGCTTAGAGAAGCCATAACCAATCATTTTGTAAAAGGGAAAAATGTTACCGGATTAATAGTTAACATTGTTTCTTTTGGGTTCAAATATGGTATACCCATTGACAGTGACCTGGTTTTTGATGTCAGATTTATACCTAATCCATATTATGTACCTGAACTTAAATTGAGGACAGGTCTTGAACTTGAGGTCTCGGAATATATAATGAGATTCTCTGAAACGAGGACATTTATTACTAAGTTATTTGATATGATAAGTTTTCTATTGCCGCAATATGTTAAAGAAGGGAAGAGACAATTAGTTATTGCTATAGGCTGTACAGGGGGTAAGCATCGGTCGGTTGCAATAGCAGACAAGCTATACAAGAGATTGAAGCGAAGAGGGGCTAATGTGGTAATTGAACACAGAGATATTACCCATGACGACAACGAGAATAAAAACAAAGGAGGAACACTATGAGATCACTTAAGTGGTTTCAGATTGCTTTAAGGTTTAAAAAATGGCTGTTTGGCGGTGTTTTAGGTCTTCTCCTTTTAATAGCTTCTTTGGTTGTCTTATTAAAAAATTCAGATATAAGCCCGTTGAGGTGGGGTATTTCTTTATTGCTGGCTATTTTAGGCATATATGGTATTCTGATTTGTTTCAGAAAAATCTTTATTAAGTTTGTTAATGTCTATTCAAATGCAATTATGAAAAAGCCGTCAAATGTAGGCGAAATAGGGGATATTATTTATAGAAGGAAAATCTTATCTGCTGGAGCCAGGGTAGTAACTATTGGCGGCGGAACAGGAATCTCAACATTACTGAGAGGTCTTAAGGCATATACCAGTAATATTACGGCTATTATTACCGTTGCAGATGACGGGGGAGGCTCAGGTATACTGAGAAATGATCTGGGGATACTTCCGCCTGGTGATATACGAAACTGCATGCTGGCTCTTGCTGAAACCGAGCCTGTACTCGAAAAACTTCTGGCTTACAGGTTTCCTGAAGGTTCGCTTAAAGGCCAGTGTTTTGGAAATCTTTTTTTAGCAGCTATGAGTGGTATTTCTGATAGTTTTAAACAGGCTGTAAAGCACATGGGGGAGGTCCTGGCTATTACCGGAAGAATATATCCTGTTACAGAAGATAATATTTATCTGGTAGCTGAACTGGAAGACGGAACCCAAATCAGAGGTGAATCAAAAATTGGTTCTCATAATTTAACACACCCAGGTAAAATAAAAAAGATTATGTTGAACAAAGAATCTGTGGCTCCGGTTAAAGAGGCTATTGATGCCATATACGAAGCAGATGTAATTGTATTGGGGCCAGGAAGTCTTTATACCAGTATAATTCCAAACTTGTTAGTGGAAGGTGTGGCAAAGGCTATTGTAGAATCCAGAGGGATTAAGGTTTACGTTTGTAATATCATGACTCAGCCTGGAGAAACCGAAAACTATACTGCGGGAGATCATATCGAAGCCATTTATTCTCATGTGGGTAAACCTTTTATAGACATTTGCATTGCAAATAACGGGAAAATTAAACCCGGTATTTTAAGAAAATATAAAAACGATGGTTCTAATCCGGTTTATATTGATTATCAGGTTATTAAAAAATTGGGTGTAGGGCTGATAGAAAAGGATTTAGTAAAAATAAGCAAAGATTTAATACGTCATGATTCACAGCTTTTGTCCCAAACAATTATGGAACTGACAAAATTTCATTAATACATATGTACTTAAGGAGGTTTTGCTTTGTCTTTTTCTATGGAAATCAAACGGGAGCTTACCCGGATTGAGACTTCTGATATTTGTTGTAAAGATTATGAACTTACCGGTATTATCAGAGCCGGTATAGTTCTCAAAAAATATAAAGGAAAATCAAGGCTGTTTTTTACTACTGAAAATGCCTCTCTTTCGAGGCATTTATATTCGCGGGTAAAGGAGTTATATAAGAACAGTCCTGATATATTCATACTTAGAACACGACGTTTTCGTACTCATACAGTATATCGGCTGGAATTTACCCATTTACTTGGAGATGAAATGAAGAACATTCTAAAAAAGATGGGCATCTCACTTATAGAAGACGGTGAAAAAATTTCTTATGAAAAAATTGATATTAATAACAGGTGCTGTAAAAGAGCTTATTTAAGAGGCTGTTTTCTGGCTAACGGCTCAATTTCAGATCCTGATCGTTCTTATCATTTGGAAATAACGTTTCCCAATTTACTTCTTACCCTGGAATGTATCTCGCTCTTAAAGGAATTTGACGTTGAATCAAGGTATATAAGAAGAAAAGGACATTATTTGGTATATCTGAAAGAAGGTCAGGAAATAGTTGATTTTCTTAATGTAATAGGTGCCCACAACGCATTAATGAAGCTTGAGAATATAAGGATTTTAAAAGATATGCGAAATCAGGTTAATCGCATTGTCAACTGCGAAACTGCAAACCTGGAAAAAACAGTAAATGCATCTGTGCGTCATGTAGATAGTATTAAATACATAGCTGAAAAAAGAGGCTTGGAAAGCCTTCCCGGAAATCTTCGTGAAATAGCTGTCTTACGCCTTGAGAACCCTGATGCCAGCTTGTCTGAGCTGGGGCAAATGCTAACCCCGGCACTATCAAAATCTGGTGTTAATCACCGTTTGAAGAAGATCGACAGTATTGCTGAGGATTTGAGATTAAGCGGTATTTAATACATATATCCTTCTTTTTACGGTAAATATTTCATAAAAAGCCAAATATCTTGATTTTGTTGAAACATCATGGTATAAATATAATGTAATGCTAATTAATGCAAATTAGTGAGGTAATTGCCATGAAAAGAAGATATTTGGTTTTTCTTCAGATTGCTGTTCTTTTACTAGCTTCTTTTTTTTCAGGATGTATAATAAAAGACAACATTAAACCAAGCTCAGGAAATGAACCTCCGTATAACGAGACTATGGACAAGATAGAAGACATGACAGAAGCAAGTAAAAACAGCGGTTCTGCCGGAACAGAAGCAAGTAAAAACAGCGGTTCTGCCGGAGAAGGTACTGATTCAGACAATATGGGCGATTATGGAGATTTAGATGAAATAGCAGGGCAGACTGAAACAAACCTTGAAATGCCGGATTCTTTCCCAACCGATGATGTCCCGGTTATGCCCAATGCAAATATTATTGATTTTTATGAAAATGGTAATAAAACCAATGTTGCGATAATTTTCGGCACCGATAAGAGTTTTGATGAAGCCCTGGATTTTTATCAGGAGAATTTTTTCAATAAACTTGAAAATGAACCAATTAAGAGAGAAACGGATGGATCAATAATGTTTATATGTGAAATGGAAGGCTATCGCAATATAGCAATCGTAATTATGGAGGATCAATCCCAAACCTACGGTTCTAAAGTTGCACTGGAAGTATTGAAATGATAGATTACTATATGGTAAAATAATACAGTTAGCTGATAAAAACATGTTTTCCTTTTGTCATTTTAGTATTCATAAACCGGTGATAAGAAAGACGTTGTGCTTTTTTATTGTCGGTTTTTATTATGCCTGTGTTTATTTAAATTTTACAATATAAAGGAAAGGTGCGGGAAATAGCGAAATTGATAAATAACAGGGAATCAGAGGTGAAGCAGATGGATGTAAGATTCAAAAGAGACGGAATGACGCTTATTGTATCAATCGAGGGAGAAATAGATCATCATACATCACGATTACTGAAAGAAAAGATGGACAGCAAGTTTATTATGGAGCCTGTTAAAAATATGATAATAGATTTGTCTGGAGTTACATTTATGGACAGTGCCGGCATCGGGTTGATTAAGGGAAGAATGGACAGAGTTTCAAGTGTAGGAGGAAAAATAAGTATAAGAAATCCAAAGCCTGAAATAATAAAAATGCTAAAAATGTCTAATATATATAATTTAATCAGTTAAGCAGGCATGATAAAAAAAGAAGTCATAGTATTGAGAGGTTAAAAAGTATGCAACCAGTTAATAAAATGAGAACCGAGTTTATAAGTAAATCAGTAAACGAAGGATTTGCCCGGGTTGTTGCGGCCAGTTTTGTGGCTCAGGCCGATCCTCCGATTGATATACTGGCCGATATACGGACTGCAGTATCAGAGGCTGTAACGAATGCCATAATTCACGGCTATGATGAGAAAGAAGGAATTATCATAATGGAGTGCCTCCTTTATACTGACCATGTAGAAATAACTATAGAGGATTTTGGAAAGGGAATTGATGATATAGAAAAGGCAAGAACTCCGCTTTATACTTCTAAGCCTGAGCTTGAGCGTTCAGGGATGGGATTCACAGTTATGGAAACATTTATGGACAGTTTAACAGTGGAGTCGGTACCTGGTAAAGGTACAAAGGTACATATGACAAAACAGTTGGAATATAGGTAGGCTAATATATGAATAATATAAATAACGAGTCGTGCCTGGAGCTGATTAAGAGAGCCCAGAACGGTGATGTTGATGCACGGGATACCCTTATAGACAATAATACGGGTTTAGTCTGGAGTGTAGTAAGACGGTTCCGAAACCGCAATGCTGAAATTGACGATCTGTTTCAAATAGGTTGTATCGGTCTTATCAAGGCTGTTGATAAATTTGATTTATCTTTTAATGTGCAGTTTTCTACTTATGCGGTTCCTATGATTTTGGGGGAAATCCGCCGTTTTTTTAGAGATGACGGAGTTATAAAGGTTAGCAGGAGTTTAAAGGAATTATCCATTAAAGCCAGGGATGTAAGTGAGAAGTTGGAGCAAAAGATGGGGAGACCCCCCAGTATAAAAGAATTGGCTGAAGAACTGGGAGAAGAGCCTGAAAACATTGTACATGCTATGGAGGCATCCCGGACTCCTGATTCTTTATTCAGAGAATACGAGGATGAGGACGGCTCCGAAAACCGTTTAATAGACAGAATTATAGCGCAGGATAATAATAAAGAATCCGATACTGTTGAGAGAATATCCCTATATAGTGCTTTAAATCAGCTTCCCAGCCGTGAAAAAAAACTCATATGGATGCGTTATTATTATGGTCAGACACAGCAAAGCGTTGCTAAAAAACTTGGTATTTCGCAAGTCCAGGTTTCGAGGCTGGAGAAAAAGATATTGGAGCTCTTAAGGGGAATGCTAAAATAAACTAAGAATAGTGTATGTTATTATCCCGTCAGATGATTTGTTCATAAAACTTTTCCAACAGCCTGTAACCCTGATTAAAACATAAATAATCACTTAATTTTTCTTGCTTCAAGATAGAATCGTTTTTCTGCAGCTTCTCCCATAGAAAATGTTTTTCTTGGCAGTGCTCCTTCAAGAATTACTGTCCTAAAGAGTTCTTTTTTATCCATGTTTGAAAGAAAGAACCCAATGTTTCCGGGTTGTTTTCCTAATTTTTCGGTAACGTCATTACCATGGACATAATCAATACCGACTTGATTATTGTTTTTCAAATAATCATCAAGAAAGCTCTGAAGGGTCCCCACATCAAGATTATACAAGGGACATTCAACAACTATGTAACCATAGCCTTCTTCTGTAACAAATTTTATTGCATGACCGGAAGTGGCTGGTTTTTCAGAGCCGTGTATAATTTTAACGTTACAACCTTGATTTTTATAATAAGAAATAAAGGAATCAAATAAATGTCCTGGATTTGCATCAAATACTACACGATGAATGGGCTCAAATGCAAGACCGTTGTCATGAACATTTACTAATTCAACAAGAGCATAACGGGCGGGATGATCTTTTAATTCACTTTCATTCTTAGATTTTTTAATATTCTCCCAACAGGCTTTTGCGGTTGCAAGACTGTGGTTTCCATCACCTACAGCAAATAGAAGCACCTCATAATCATTGTTTACATTATAGCGGGATTGAAAATTCTCCTTATCTGCAAGTTTCAGCAGAGCATTAACCACATTTTCAATTAAATGCTCTTCATTAATCTGCCAACCTTTTAAACTGCCGCTTTGTTTCATAAGCTCAAATGAATACAGCTGGTTTAATGAACCAGTGTTTTCAATAAGAGGTTCAATCACTGTTTTCTCGGCATCGTCTATAAGAACCATAATATGAGGTATCTCTAACGGAGCGCTTTCTCGAATCCGGATACGAGGCGGAAGCCGGTCAATTATTGTTCCCTCTGTTGCACGAATAAGGCTCTGGGAACCTTCACTATAATCATAGTTCTCCAGGTCTATAGCCAGCATGAGGCCATGCCTCTTTACACCACTTTTGAATGTTCGCTCTACGAGTATCATCGAGTTCTTATATTCATACAACAAGTTGCTATCAAGATATGTTGTCATGCTGTCATTAATCCTATTAATTCTGGAGGTTTTCTCCTCTTCTGTTTCATTTTCAAGATAGACTTCAGGAAATATTAATCTGAGAGTAGATGGACTTTCGCCTACAAAATTTTCCACATCATTCCAGTATTCTGGCTCAGATGTGTATTGATCGCAGGCCACCACTGCCCACCGTTGCATATCGACTTCTTTAACTGGCAACAATATGGATGAAATATCAAGCCCCAATCTAGTTTTCATATTTTCAATCAAACTTTTTTTTAGCATAAAAAGCCTCCTATAGCGGGATTACAATTATTACCGCATATAAATGCAGCAAGAGATTGGCGATGTTTTCCCTTATGGAATCTCAACTGTATCAGAACAGTTAAAATATTTAATATGTAAAAATGTTATTTATATTTGTCATGGTTAATTTTAGAGCAACATAATATAACTGTCAAACACTTCATGAATTCAAATCTTGTTTTTTGTAATAATAAAAACAAAGAAGATTTTAGAACAGGAGGTTAGCATCATGAAACCTGGTTTTGGCAGTGGTATTATTATGGGAGCGATGATAGGTGCAGCATTTTCAATAATTGCTGAAGAAAATTTTAGAATGGATCGCTCGTGGAGAGCAATGAGAAGAACTGGCAGAAATATTGGCAGATGTGCTGGAAGAGCATTTATGGCTATGAGACATATGATTTGATTGAAAAAGTTGGACTGTTGCTGATGACAACGGTCCTTTTTTTGTCTCATAATGCTTTCAAAAAAGGACTTCGACACGTTACAAACCAGATAATTTAACCGGTCCTGCTTGACGTAAATTAGTCGGTTTGGGTATACTTATCTATATTATAGAAGATGTGCAGGCTGTGAAATGTAAAAACTTTGAAAACACTTTTTCACGCCCACAATAAGCAATAAGTTTATCAAGCTGTATAATATTTTACTAAACTTTATAGACTTATTTATTCTAATAATTAAACTTACTTAAAGAGAGAGGTCGTAATATAATATGCACAATTACGGATTAAACGAATTAAGAGAGATGTATCTGGCCTTTTTTGAAAGCAAGGATCATTTGCGTTTGCCCAGCTTTTCGCTGGTTCCTCAGAATGATCCCAGTATTTTATTGATAAATGCAGGTATGACTCCTTTAAAGCCATACTTTACAGGTCGTGAAGTTCCGCCGGCAAAGCGTGTTACCACATGTCAAAAGTGTATTCGTACACCAGATATAGAGAATGTGGGCAAAACTTCACGCCACGGAACATTTTTTGAGATGCTGGGTAATTTTTCTTTTGGTGATTATTTTAAGAAACAAGCTATACCATGGGCATGGGAGTTTATGACAAAGGTTCTCGATATACCGGAAGACAGGCTTTATGTTTCTGTTTATGAAGAGGATGACGAAGCATATGACATATGGAACAAGGATGTAGGACTCTCACCGGAAAGGATTTTCCGTATGGGTAAAGAGGATAATTTCTGGGAGCATGGTACTGGTCCCTGCGGGCCTTGTTCAGAAATATATTTTGACAGAGGAACTGATAAAGGCTGTGGAAAGCCTGACTGCAAAGTAGGCTGTGAATGCGACCGCTTTATTGAAGTTTGGAATAATGTATTTACTCAGTTTGATAAGCAGGAAGATGGCACATATCTTGAGCTGGAGAATAAAAACATAGATACAGGCATGGGACTGGAACGCTTGGCTTGCATAATGCAGGGGGTAGACAATATATTCGAGGTTGATGCAATACGCGCCATTCTCGACCATGTTTGCAGGATAGCAGATGTATCTTATGGTAAGGAATATAAAAAAGACGTTTCCATTCGTGTCATAACAGACCACGCCCGTAGTGTAACTATGATGGTTTCTGATGGCATCCTTCCGTCAAACGAAGGAAGGGGATATGTATTAAGAAGGCTTTTAAGAAGAGCTGCACGGCATGGAAGACTTCTCGGGATTAACCGCCTGTTTTTATCTGAAATAGCCGATACCGTAATTGAGTGCTTCGGTAAAGCCTATCCAAATCTTGTTGAAAAACAGGATTATATAAAAAAGGTTATAAACCTTGAGGAAGAACGCTTCTATACTACAGTAGATCAAGGTATGATTATACTTGAAGATTACATGAAGCAAGTTCAGGAAAGTGTTTTAAATCAATTGACTGGTAAAATGGTATTTAAGCTCCATGATACTTATGGTTTTCCTGTGGACTTAACCAGAGAAATCGCAGCAGAGAATAATCTTACTATAGACGAAGAAGGCTTCCAAAATGAGATGAAGATTCAAAAAAACAAAGCCCGTGAAGCTCATAAGAGTAAAGAGGGCTCAGCATGGGAAAAGGACTTGTTTGCCAATACCGACAAAACTGTAACAACAAAGTTTATCGGTTACGAGGAAATCACAGGTGAAGGTACCGTTCAGTTTATTATATTGAATAATGAACTGTCTGAAAATGCCCAACAGGATGACGAGGTAACATTAGTTCTGGATATAACCCCGTTTTATGCAGAAAGCGGCGGACAGACAGGGGATAGCGGAGTTATATACAACAACAACTTTAAAATGGAGGTTTATGACTGTAAAAAAACTTCTGATGGTAAATTCCTTCATATAGGGAAAATAATAAGCGGCGCAGTTCATGCGGGTGATAAAGTAACTGCTGCCATTGATGCAGACAAACGTAAAGCTACTGCCAGAAACCATACTGCTACCCATTTGCTCCATAAAGCACTAAAAAACATATTGGGTGACCACGTAAACCAGGCAGGATCCATGGTAAACCCTGAAAGATTGCGTTTTGACTTTACACATTTTTCGGCTATGACCCAGGATCAGATTGAGGCTGTGGAGAATGAAGTAAATTCTAAAATCTTGGCTAATCTATGTGTTAATACAAAGGAAATGACTGTTGAAGAGGCGAGAAAATCCGGGGCTACAGCACTTTTTGACGAAAAATATGGTGATTTGGTACGTGTTGTATCTGCGGGTGATTACAGCAGTGAATTATGCGGCGGTACACATTTGGGCTCAACAAGTGAGGCAGGATTGATTAAGATAGTGAGCGAAACTGGAATTTCTGCCGGTGTCAGAAGAATAGAAGCTCTTACGGGTTTTAATGCAATCAATTATTATAAAGAAAAAGAGGAATACTTAAAGCAGGCATCCGATGCAGCCAAGTCTTCGGTTGAAGACCTTGTTAAAAAAATTGAAAATCTTTTTGAAGAAATAAAGACTTCAAAGAAGGAGCTGGAGGAAGTTAACTCTAAGTTGATTAACAGTAACCTTGATGGTATCATTGCAAATGCAAAGACTGTTAAAGGTATGAAAATTGTTTCTGCAAAAATTGAAGGCCTTGATATGAATGCCCTCAGAAATACATCTGATACTCTAAAGAATAAAATTGGTTCAGGTGTAGTAATTTTGATTTCGGATAAAGACGGAAAAGTAAATTTAATTGTATCTGCTACAAAAAATGCTGTTGAAGCAGGAATTCACAGTGGTAAAATAATAAAAGAGGCAGCTGCTGCCTGTGGTGGTGGAGGAGGGGGGCGCCCCGATATGGCCCAGGCAGGAGGCAAAGACCCTTCAGGTATGGACAGGGCTCTTGAAATTGCAGAAAAAAAAGCCATTGAGATGCTGTAAGTTTTATTGACGTGAGATGCGAGAGGTAGGAGATGATTTAATGGATAATTGTTTATTTTGCCGCATAATAAAAGGCGAAATACCCTCTGCCAAGGTTTATGAGGATGAGTATGTTTATGCTTTCAAGGATATTAATCCGGTAACACCAGTCCACGTTCTTGTAGTTCCGAAAGTTCATATTGACAGTCTTGAAGGATTAAATGATGAGAATATTGAGAATGTAACTCATATTCATCGCGGAATAAAAAAAGTTGCAGAGATAACCGGAATAAATAAAGATGGCTACAGATTAATTGTTAATTGTGGAAAAGGTGCCGGTCAAACTGTTTTTCACCTTCATTACCATGTTCTGGGCGGAACAAAAATGAGTGAAAAGATAATATAATTATATGAATAAGAAAAATCTATTGACGCTTACAAAACCACTATTATATAATAGATTACGTGCTGTAACATGGTTTACCATTCACACTGACTGGATAAATCCTCTGGCACGGCGGCATGTACGTAACAGAGGGGAGGGATAGATGTGTCTGAAGTAAGAGTTAAGGAGAACGAATCCCTTGACAGTGCGCTAAAAAGATTTAAGAGACAATGTGCGAAGGCAGGCGTTCTCGCTGAAGTGAGGAAGAGAGAGCACTATGTCAAGCCCAGCGTAAAGCGCAAGAAGAAATCCGAGGCTGCGAGGAAAAGGAAGACGAAGTAAGGGTTAAGTTTTATGACCCTTAAGGAAGATAGCCTTAACAACATTTTAATAAATAACAAAGCCCGGAGAAAACTTCGGGCTTTGTTATTTAAACCATAAACCTGTAAAAATTATTAAGGACAGAAATGATGGAGAATTATTATTTAGGTAACGGGAGAAAATGGACGTACATAAATAAGACAGTTAACAGAGAGATTACGGATAAAGCAACAGATGAACTAATAAATAAACTGCTATATCAAAGAGGTCTTTATACCGCAGATGATACTCAATTATTCTTGAAACCATCACTGGGAAATTTACATGACCCATTTTTATTAGACGGGATGAAAGCTGCGGTGGATAGGATTCTTTTGGCAATTAGAAATAAGGAAAGAATCTTAATCTATGGCGACTATGATGCCGATGGTGTTTCGGCAACATCAATTCTGATCAGATACTTTAAAACATTGGATTTACAAGTTGATTATTATATACCCGACCGAGTAGACGAAGGTTATGGAATATCTGAAACCGCAGTTGAATTTATAAGCAATAGTGATTTTGATCTGGTTATTACTGTTGATTGTGGTATATCTGCCGGCAGCCAGGTGGCGGAAATAGTTGAAAAATGCAAAAAAAGAGATAAAACTATTGATATAATTATTACTGATCACCATCAGTGTAATGAAGAGCTGATTCCAGATGCTTTAGCAATTATTAATCCTCATCTTCCCAACAGTGATTATCCATTTAAGAATTTATGTGGAGCAGGTGTAGCTTTAAAACTGATTCATGCGTTAGGGATTTGCACCGGAAATGCCCGGGCCTTTGAAGATTACCTAGATCTTGCCGCTATTGCCACAATAGCAGATATTGTTGACTTAAAAGGTGAAAATCGAATCATAGCAAAATTCGGGATGGAAAAAATACTCAAAAATCCTTGTGTTGGTATTAAAGCTCTTTTAAATGTAGCTTTATCAAATAAAACCCAGATTGATTCATATAAAATTTCCTTTGTTATTGCCCCCAGAATTAATGCAGCGGGGCGACTGGGAGATGCCGGTATTGCTGTAAAACTATTTACTACTGATGATGAATCTAAAGCTAATGAATATGCTTATTATTTAAACAGCTCCAATATAAAAAGACAGGAAATTCAGGATAAGATATTCAAAGATGCAATTAAAATAATTGAAAGTGATTCCGGATACAAAGATGAAAAGGTCCTTGTGGTTTATCATAAATACTGGCATCACGGCGTAATAGGCATTGTTGCTTCAAAACTTGTGGATCGTTACCATAAACCCGTGTTCGTTTTCTCTGTTGAAAATGAAAAGGCCATAGGATCTGCAAGAGGTATAGAAGGCTTTAATATATTTAAAGCCATGGAGCAGCAGTCCGATATATTAATTAAATACGGAGGACATGAACAGGCCGGAGGTCTGACTATATCAGCATCAAATGTAGAGTTATTCAGAAAGCAAATTAATATATATGCTGACGATTTAATAACAGATGAAATGCTTATACCTGAAACAGTTATTGATATTGAGTTAAAGGGGAAAGATATCAGTTTAAAAGCAGCTAAACAAATTTCACAATTGGAACCATTTGGTTGTGGTAATAAGGTGCCGGTTTTTTGTTATAAAGGAGCAATAATCAAGGGGAAAAAAGTAATTGGAAACGGCCAGCATCTTAAAATTATACTTGAAATCGAAGGAAGGAATATCGATGGTGTATATTTCGGAAAAGGATATCTTGATAAGGGGATATATGAAAATGATAAGGTAGATATTGTGTTTACACAAGAAATTAATGATTTCAGAGGTGCAGAAAACCTGCAAATAAAACTTACTGATATGAGGCTGTCGGAAGAAACCATAGAAACGAACAGATTTTTACTTGAAGCAGCCCGACAGGCCGAATGTCTTGATTGCGACGAAAATTGGCTTTATAATGGGATTATTGATAAAATAATCATACTTGATGATATTGCAGTAGACAGAGCCATCCTGGTCGTCATATACAAATATATAAGCCAGAAAGGTACAATTAACATAAATACCCCGGATTTGTTCATACACTCTGGAATTCTAAAAAGAGAAACAAAGATTAATATTAATGCATACAAATTTCTTTTGGCATTATTGATATTTGATGAATTGGGGCTGATGGAAGTAGTATTGGATGAACAAGGGAATTATACAATCAGACAGCCTGATGCAGTAAGTAAGGTAAACCTGGAGGATTCAGAAATTCTGAACTGGGCAAATAACGCGGTAAGAGGTTTTAAATAATTGGTGGAAAATATGCTTGATGCTTTCATGAGACTTAAGAATTTAATAATAAAGTATAATCCTGATTCAAACCTGGCTTTGATTGAAAAGGCATATAATATTTCTACCAAAGCTCATGAAGGACAGGAAAGAGTATCGGGAGATCCGTATATAATTCACCCGGTTGAAGTCGGTTGCATCTTAGCCGAGCTGGAAATGGACGACAGTTCGATTGTTGCCGGATTACTTCATGATACTCTTGAGGATACCACCTTTACTTATGATCAGATTAAGAAAGAATTCAGTGCTGAAATTGCTGAATTGGTGGAGGGAGTAACCAATCTTACAAAAATTCCTTACACATCTAAACAAGAAATTCAGGCTGAAAACTTTAGGAAAATGTTTCTTGCCATGGCGAAAGACATCCGGGTGATAATTATAAAGCTCGGAGATCGCCTTCATAATATGCGAACCCTTAAATTTATGACAAAAGAAAAGCAGCTTCAAAAGGCAAGGGAGACGTTGGAAATATATGCACCGCTTGCCCATCGCCTCGGAATTCATAAGATAAAATGGGAATTGGAAGATTTAAGTTTTCGGTATCTTGATGAGAAAAGTTATTATGATTTAGTCGAAAGAATAGCCAAAAAACGCAAAGAACGCGAAGAATACATTAATAGCGTAATTGAAAGTGTCAGACAGAAAACTGCAGAAGTAGAAATAGAGACATATATAGAAGGGCGAGCCAAGCATCTGTATAGTATTTATAAGAAAATGAAAATTCAGAACAAAACCCTTGATCAGATTTATGATCTTTTCGCTATACGATTGATTGTAGATTCGGTGAAGGACTGCTATGCCCTTTTAGGTTTAATGCATGAAATGTTCAAACCCATGCCGGGTCGTTTTAAAGACTATGTATCAATGCCTAAACCTAATATGTATCAATCACTTCATTCAACTGTTATCGGCCCTGAGGGGATACCCTTTGAAATACAAATCAGGACATGGGAAATGCACAGGGTTGCTGAAGTTGGTATTGCCGCTCACTGGCAGTATAAAGAGGGCGGATATGGTGATAAATCCTATGCAGAAAAGCTGTCATGGCTGCGTCAAATGATTGAATGGCAGAAGGATGCAAGAGATCCGGATGAATTTATGGAGAATCTTAAAATTGATTTATTTACCGATGAGGTTTTCGTTTTTACCCCTAAAGGAGATGTTAAAAGCCTCAGAGCCGGGTCAACACCCATTGACTTTGCCTATTCTATTCACAGCGCTATCGGAAATCGTATGATAGGTGCCAAAATAAATGGCAGAATTGTAACCCTGGAGTATGAGCTCAAAAACGGAGATATTGTTGAGATTATTACATCCGGCGCAAGTAACGGCCCTAGCAGAGACTGGCTGAAGATTGCCAAGACATCACAGGCCAGAAATAAAATTAATCAATGGTTCAAGAAAGAAAAAAGAGAAGAAAATGTTGAACATGGCAAGATAGCTTTTGAAAAGGAATTAAAGAAACATGGGCTTACCATGAATCAGGCTATAAAGAGCGAATATATAGAATCATTAATAAGAAAGTATAATTTTAATAATATTGATGATATTTTTGCTGCTATAACACTGGGTGGCATTACGGCCAATAAAGTTGTTTCCGGATTAAAAGAAGAGTACAGAAAGAGTCTCCCGCGTGAAGAGCAGACCAGCATGCTCCTTGATCAAATAGAAAAGGAAAGCAAACGAAAAAGTAAATCTCTGCCGGAGAGCGGAGTGGTGGTTAAAGGTATTGACAACTGTCTTGTCAGACTTTCCCGGTGCTGCAATCCTGTTCCCGGAGATAAAATAATAGGTTATATTACGAGGGGACGCGGTGTTTCGGTTCATAGAAAAGATTGTTCGAATATACGAAATATGATAATTGACGGTGATGCCAGACTAATTGAAGTATACTGGTACAAAAAAGTTTCGGATAATGTCTCCTATTTGGCCGAGATTACCCTTAAGGCCCGTGACAGAACTGGCCTTATTGTTGATGTTACAAATGCTATAGGAGAATCCAGAATTCCTTTAAGAGCTATAAATGCAAGAACTGCAAAGGATATGTCGGTTTTGATGCAAATGACTCTTGAAATAAATGATACCGACCAATTAGACAGAATAATTGGCAAGATGAGTCGTATAAAAGATGTAATTGAAATATCACGTAACAAATGAGGAGATTTATATGCGTGCTGTGGTGCAACGTGTAAAACGCGCCGAGGTAAGAGTTGAAGGCAGTATAACAGGAAAAATTGAAAAAGGAATACTGGTATTCCTGGGAGTAGGAGAAGACGATGAGGTTAAAGACCTGGAGTACACTGCCGACAAAATCATGAATTTACGTATTTTTGAAGACAATGATGATAAAATGAATCTGTCGGTTCTTGATGTGGGAGGAAAAGTCCTTGTTGTTTCCCAGTTCACACTTTATGGAGACTGCAGAAAAGGAAACAGGCCCAGCTATTCTAAAGCAGCAAAACCTCAAAAGGCAAAAGATTATTACGAAAGATTTATTGAATATTTGAATAATAAATACAACATCCAGGTTGAAACAGGTGTATTTCAGGCCAGTATGGAAGTTGACTTTATTAATGACGGTCCGGTAACACTTATGCTTGACAGCAAAAAAATATTTTAAGGATAAGAAAAAATGGAACCTATTATTTTAACAAACGGAATATTCGGATCAAACTCATATATTATAGAAAGTAAAAATCAGTGTGCCATAATAGATTGCGGCAATAAGCCCCAAGACATTAAAAGAATTATTGACAGCAGGGGTCTGGAGACGAAATATATAATACTTACTCATGGGCATGCTGACCATATTTTTTATGCAGGAAGAATTAAGGATATTACAGGTGCCCTTATTTGCCTTCACAAAAGTGAGCTTCCTGTTTACTCGGATGCTGATAATAATGGTTATAACTTATTTGGATTTAATAGTGATATTGCAAATCCTTATCCCGATTGTCTTCTGGATCATGGCGACAAGCTGCCTCTGGGGGATGTAAATCTGGAAATTATACACACTCCGGGACATTCTCCCGGCGGTATTTGTGTTTTGTGTGAAGATATGCTTTTTAGCGGTGATACCCTTTTCCAGTTAAGTGTAGGCAGAACAGATTTGTTTGGGGGAAGTCAAAAACAGCTTGTTGATTCAATAAAAACACGGTTATATACTTTGGACGGCGCAGTAAAAGTTTATCCCGGGCATGGAATGACAACTACAATTGACTACGAGAGAAGGAATAATCCTTATGTCCGAAAATAATAAACTATGGGTTAAAATAACTGGTATAGACATGGATTTGGAGGCGTGGGGGTTAATACGCCTCTTTTTTGATGACGATTCATTTACCTTTATAAATGATGAATTCACTGATGACGGCTTTACACCCGGAGCATATCTGAATATCAAAACAATTAACGATGGAGATTGGCTTTGCAAGGTCGATTATTATCATATTATCGAAAAGTTTGAAATAATAAGGGATTTAGAATCGTATGACATAAAACCTCAGTATTCCAGCAAAAAACAGGTTTCAATCCATGACAATAAGAAGCCTGGCGGCAGATTGTTAAATAGCCGAAAAATAATTGTTGGAGCCTGCATTGTGGAAGTACTGTCCAGGCTAACCGGTAAACAGTTGCCATATGGTTCATTAACCGGCATAAGACCTGTTAAGTTGGCAATGCAATGTATAGAAGATGGACTTGATAAATCTGCCACTGTTAAACAGCTTGTTAATATAACGTCAATGAATGAAGAAAAAGCGGCCTTGCTGTATGATGTTGCAATTGTGGAAAGACCGTTCATTAATGTTGATTCCAAAAGTGTACATCTGTATATATGTATTCCTTTTTGTAATAGTCGTTGTTTATATTGTTCCTTCACATCATATCCTGTGGAGCGCTACGCGAGCCTTATTCCAGGTTTTATGGATGCACTTGAAAAGGAGATCCGATTTGTAAGTAACATGGTGGAAGAGAATAAGCTGAAAATCAAATCGGTTTATATTGGAGGAGGCACTCCCACCGCTCTTGACAATTCAAACCTAAGCCGTCTATTACAGTTGGTTAATGAGTCATTTGACATAAAAAATGTGGAATTTACTGTTGAGGCGGGCAGACCTGATACAATTACCCACGAAAAACTCAATACACTGAAGAATAATAATATAACAAGAATCAGTATTAACCCGCAAACTATGAATGCCTCAACACTTAAAGCCATTGGCAGAAATCATACTCCCGAAGAAATTGTAGAAAAGTTTTATATGTCGAGGGGTTTGGGGTTCAATAATATAAATATGGATATAATTGCAGGGCTTCCGGATGAAGATGAGGTAATGTTCAGGCATACTCTGGAATGTGTCGAAAGGATGGCTCCTGAGAGCTTAACTGTGCATACAATGGCAATTAAAAGAGCCTCCATACTGCATGAGAATTTAGGAAGCTGTAATAATCATTATAATCTTTCCTCCGACAAAATAGTGGAGTCCATGATAAATTATGCCAGGCAAACAGCCAGGAATATGGGGATGAGACCCTATTATTTATACAGGCAGAAGAATATCCTGGCTAATCTTGAAAACACAGGCTATGCGAAAGTTGGCCACGAGTGTATTTATAATATTCACACTATGGAGGAAGTACAGAGTATTATTGCAATGGGACCAGGTTCAATTTCCAAATTTGTTTCCTCTGATGGCAAAAAAATTAAGCGAACCTGCAATATAAAAGAGGTGGCTCAATATATAAACCGTATAGATGAAATGATAAAAAGAAAAAAAAACGTGTATGAAAGTATGTGCGGAGCCGAAGGATCTTAAACGTCAACGCATAAGATTCTTCGCTTTGCTCAGAATGACATGCTTTGGTGTCATCCTGAACGGAGCAACGCGAAGTGAAGGATCTTTTGCTTTAACACAAAGATTCTTCACTGACGCTCAGAATGAAGTGAATATTTATTTCTTCTTTACACTCAATATTTCTCCAACATACACGCGGTGATAATCAGTGCCGTTATAATTCTTTTCAATTGCAGGATCAAGAAAATGCTCCGGATTTATATCCTGATAATATAATTTTTTGCATTCAATTATCAATCTGGCTTGCTCAAAGACAGTGGTTTGATAATCTCCAGGTATTGGTCTTAATCCGGTTTCCTTTGCTTTATCAATATCACGGCCGGATTTTTTTCCGCAAAGGGTTAATGCTTTACGCCATTCTTCTGAGAAAAAGCTAAGAGAAAAAGTATCATTTTTTTCCATGAACTCATAGGTGTAGCGGCTTGGTCTTACGAAAATGAAGCAAACGTTTTTGTGCCAGAGATGGCCCAGTCCGCCCCAGTTGGCAGTCATTGTATTGTAGTTATCAACTGTTCCTGAGGTAATAAGCATCCAATCCTTACTTATCAATGAAAAAACATTACCGGTCAGTTCATTGGCCTCTATTGGTTTAAATTCGTTATATTCGTTATTCAAATCAATCACTCTCCTTTTATGTACTATATTTAGTATAGCATATGCCAAATTATTCTTAATATCAAATTGAACCAGATGTTTACAAGTCTTTGTTTGAGAAATAACAAGAAATTATATTTACAAGAAAAAAACAAATGATATAATCATCATTCAGAGGTGTATTATGTTCAAGAAAAACAGAAAAAAATATTATATTGTAGCTTTTACTTTAATTTTTTTAATAATATTCTTTTATTGGCAGAACCATACCCTCCAGATAACCCGTTATGAACTTACTTACGAAAACTTACCTGAAAGTTTTGATGGGTATAGGATAGTACAGATAAGCGATATGCACGGGAAAAAATTCGGAATGGAGAATATTGGTCTTGCCAAAAAAATAAAATCGCTAAACCCGGATATTCTCTTGATAACTGGCGATATGATGAGCTCTACAATAAATGATGAGGGTGCTTTTTTTGATTTTTTGGATCATTTTAACAGAGCTTGCCCTATTTATATGTGCCTGGGAAATCATGAACAAATCGCAAGTCAACTTACATATCTTGCTGATAACGACAGGTACTCCAATTTTTTGGCACGTATCAGGAAGAAAGGTGTAGTACTGTTAGATAATTCAAGGATTACAGTGAAAAACGATTCGGACTCAATAACCTTATTAGGTTTAACACCGGAGTTATATCACTATTCCAGAAGAGATATCAAACATTATGATGAAAATTTGTCCCTGACCGTTTCCTATATAGAAACCGTATTGGGTGAATCACCGGAACAGTTTAATATATTATTGGCACATAACCCTGCGTATTTTAAAGAATATGTGTCATGGGGAGCTGATTTGATATTATCAGGACATGTACACGGGGGAGTAATTCGTATCCCTTTTTTTGGAGGGGTTTTCTCTCCCGAAAAGATATTTTTCCCAGAATATGATGCCGGTTTATTTGAAAGCAGAGATTCCATAATGGTTGTAAACAGGGGACTGGGATATTCAAAGGTTAATCTAAGACTCTTTAACAGGCCGGAAATAAGTTTTATTGAATTAAAGAGTAATTAATAAATTTTTCTGCTGTTATGTTTGTAATTTTTAAGGAAGCATTATATAGTAATCTATAGAAGAAATTTTAATTTATAATTTATAGGTTTGTTCGTTCGTTTATAGAGGAGGACACTAATGAAAAAGTTCCTGCTGTTAGTACTTGTTTTTTTATTTATTCTGAAAGTATTTATTGGCTGCAGCTTTTCAAAAAATAATTATGAAATAGCACTTATAACCGAATTTGATATATTAGATGCCAAATCATTTAACCATGGAGCTTGGGAAGGCCTTACAAAGTATGCAGAAGAGCATAAGAAAACGTATCAGTCCTATCGGCCTGATGAAGGATCAAATACAGCGTATCTAGAAGCCATCGGCCTGGCTGTTAAAAATGGTGCTAAAATTGTAGTTGCACCCAGTTCTCTTTTTGAAGTTACGATTTATGAGGCTCAGATAAAGCACCCCGAAGTTTATTTCATTCTTCTCGATGGTGAGCCTCATACAGAAGATTATAAAACTTATTATACCGAGAAAAATGTCCAGCCCATACTTTATGCTGAGGAAGAAGCAGGGTTCATGGCAGGATATGCAGCGGTAAAAGACGGTTTCACCAAACTAGGTTTTCAAGGTGGTATGGCTGTTCCCGAAGTAATTCGTTATGGGCATGGGTTTCCACAGGGTGCAGAGGTTGCTGCAAAGGAAATGGGTCTTGCAGAAGGATCAGTTTCTATGATGTATAACTACTCTGGTGATTTTGCAGCATCTCCGGAAAGTCAAGAAAGAGCAGCCAGCTGGTATAAAGCAGGGACAGAAATTATATTTGCCTGTGGCGGTGCTGTTGGTAACTCAGTAATAGCTGCCGCTGAAGAAACTGATGGAAAGTTTGTTATCGGTGCAGACGTTGATCAATATGCTGAATCTGAAACAGTAATCTCCTCTGCAATAAAGATGTTGGCAAACTCGGTTTATCAGGCTCTTGCAGCATATTACGACAATAAATGGGAAGGTGAAACAACATGGGTTCTTAATGCTGCTAATGATGGTGTTGGTCTGGCTATGGAAAATGCGAGATGGCGCAAATTTAATAATAATGATTATAATGCTCTTGTAGAGGCAGTAAAAAACAAAACATACAACATCAACAATAAAACTGATATTGGTGTTACCGACCTTGGTTTGATATATGTTAACATAACCGAAGTTAAAGACTAATTGAATTTTGGGAAATAATAGTTTTACATGGCTTTGATAAAATGGTAAAATAATATAATAATAAAAATGCTTAAAGTCAGAAAATCCAGTCGGAGGTAATTATAATGAGTAATGTAAAGTTTTGCGACTCATGTGGTACCAGTCTTTCATTAAACGACAAGTTTTGTCATAACTGCGGGCAGATACAAGCCGTCTTAATGGAAAACGAGTCACCAGCTACGAATGAGAATATTAATCAGGAACCCATTACTGATTCTAAAACTGATAATCCGGAACCAGAGACTGCGAAAACTGATACAACCGGCGATAATGATTCTTCCAGTATACAACCTCAATCAGAGTCAAATAATAAGGAGACTGCTATAGTAAATAATGGAGAACTTTTGGATGATTCCAGTGAAAAAATTGAAAAAACAATAGCTGATGAGCCTGTAAATACAACTCCGGACAATTTTCAACAACAAACACCTGGTGAACCACAACCCCAAATTACATACCAGGCCCCAATTTATCAGCAGGCACCAGGTCCCCAATCATCTGCATCGGTACCAGAGCCTAAAAAGAAAAAGTTTCCTTGGTTCTTTACAGTACTGTGGCTTATCATGCTTGCAGCAGTTGGTATTTGGGGTTATTTCTTATTAATCGATCCAAATTATAATTACCCTGTTTTTACTCCTGAAGCACAGAGATATGTGATTTTTACTGCTGCTGTAGCCGTGCTTATTTATACATTAAGCCTGAAACTGGCTATTAAAAAGCTAAAAGCTATTCCTGCCATTTTGATGGTTGTTTTTGGGTTAGTTATATTTGTATTATTCTGTATGATAGAATTACAGGAAGGAAACTTTTTACATGATATGGTCAGCGATCTCGTTGAAAGTGTTATACCAGCATTTGGGGAGTAAATACTAAAAATCTTATTGATAAGTAATGATTACATATAGAGGCTCACCTTCTGGTGAGTTCTTTTTTCTATTAAATCAGACAAAAGCTGATGTTTTCAGTATTATTAAATGAATCACAAACCAGTTAGGAGTATGCAAAGAATGAAGAAATTTTTATGCTGTATTTTAACAATAAGTATAATGCTATCTGTTTTTGTTTTACCGGCTAATAAAGTTTTTGCCGATTCTGCCTCAGAGGTAAGAAGTATGCAAAGGCTGATGGACTTAGGTATATTTGCAAAAACCGATACTGATAAAATGAATCTTTCCGATCCCGTTACCCGTGAACAGCTTGCTGTAGTGTTAGTACACATCAACGGGTTAAAGGATAAGCTTGATTTATATGAGAATACCAGTTTATTTACTGATGTTCCGGTATCAAGATGGTCAAACCCATACATAAATGTAGCAGTAAGATCTGGTTACATGAATGCAAAGTCCGGTAATATTTTTTCTCCTACTGAAAAAGTAACTTTCAGTACTGTTGCAGAAATTTTAGGCAAAATGCTTAAATATGATGATGCATACCTGCCGGGAAGCACAAATGAAAAGTATTTGAGAAAGCTTGACGGACTGGGTATACTTGACACGATTGACTACAGTCCAAACGCCTTTGTAACCAGAGGGCAGATTGCTCTGATGCTTGACAGACTGCTTTCAACCAAGGTTTTTGGTACCGGTAAAAACTTTATTGATACAGTTTCTGCATACAAATCAGCTATTGTGCTGGAAAACAGTATTATAAACAAAAATGTTGATGACAGACAGATTTTAACCGATAAAGGATTCTTCTATCTTAAAGATGGAATTGATGTTCCTGATGCCGGTAAACAGTATTATTTCAGCTTTAAGGATAATGATATACAACATGTAGCATTGACCGATTATCAGTATAAAGAGTATTCAGTATCATCATTTTCTTCAGGAATACTGACTACAAATAACGGAGAAAAAGTAAAACTGCCGGCAGGCATTCCGTATTATTATAAAGGAAGCACTATTAATTATAGTGAATTAAGTTCACATTTAGAAATGAATTCATCGGTAATTATTGCATATGATGGAGATAAAACCGTATACGGTACAGTATTTAACCCAATAAAATCCGACCCTGAAGTAATTACCTCAAGTATGGCAGGTGTACCGCTGGAAATTAAGTATAAAGGGCATCTTATCGATAAGGGGGGCAAATATATTTCAGCGTCACAAATCGAGATTAATGATGTTGTTTATAAAGTTACCGATATATGGAACCAAAACCCGTATATTATTGTGTATGACAATATGGTTTCGGGAAAAATTACAGCTATACTTCCCAATAAAATATCTCCTGTCTCAATAGAAATTGACAACAAGCCATTCACATTAGGCGAAAACTTTCCAAAGGAAAAGCTGAACAGAGCTGAAGCAACACAAGTCGGAGAAACAGCAAAACTGATAATCGGAGCCGATGGTACAGCTGTTGATATTATAACTGAGACCATACCCGGAACTAATCGTTTTGTATTTGTTTTGAATGCTTATACTGAAAATTCTGTTAAGTCAGAGGACTTTGGCACTCCCTACTATTATGTAACACTTTTACATTCTGACGGAGGAAAGAAAACTTATCGGACTCAGCGGTCAATGTCCACGTTTCGGGGTAGGCTGGCAACCTATGAGATTATTGCCACCGGCAAGGATTATGATACGGTAAAACTTGTCAGCATAGACACCAAGATAACCGGAAGCTACAAGGTTGATAAAGATGAGAGAATGATAGGTGACAGTTATGTAGCAAATGGAGCCGTACTGTTTAATATCATAAATACAGCCTCTGCCGAAATCGAGGCTGAGGTAATCTCCTTCAGCGATCTTCCAGCAGGATATCTGATGAGCGGAAGGGTCAAGTACATTCATAGGTCCGGAGACTTTATGGATATTGATGTAATGTTACTGGACGATGCTCTTGAAGATAACGTGGCCTATGGACTAGTAACCTCAAAAAAGACCGATGTTATCATGGCAGTAGATGAAATAATAACAATTGAAACTGTGACACTTTTGGTAAATGGTCAAACCATGGTTTATACCGGGGAAGAAACAGGTCTGTATGTTAACTCTGTTGCCAGGGTAAAACTTGACGGAAATAAAATTCGTTCTGTCCAGAATAGTATCAATGCATCCGAATATGGTAAGGAAATACAAGCTGTTGATTCATCCCGTATACGGATAAACGGTAAGGTTTATACTTACCACAAGAATATTGCTGTTTATGAGTACATCGGCCCCTCCCGCTGGAAGACTCTTAAGGTATCAGACCTGAAAAAGGGTACTGAGTGGGGCTCTGTAACATTATTCCTCGATAAGCCATCAGGCTATGGTGGGAAAGTAGTAGCTATAGTTTTAAGATAATAGAATAAAAAAACAGCATTTAGTAACAGTTATTGCTGAGGAGCGCCTTTGGTGCAAACAATTGGTTACAGTAATGGCTGCATTGACAAAAATAAAGCTCCCGTATAGTTACCGGGAGCCTTGGTGCGAAAGGCGGGATTTGAACCCGCACGCCCTTGCGGACACTAGAACCTGAATCTAGCGAGTCTGCCAGTTCCACCACTTTCGCAAAGTGCTTTAAGCAAGAAATAGTATACCTTAAAACTTCATTTATGACAAGTGGAATTTATATATTTGTGTGATATCCATTTTATAGCTGTTATTGGTGTACTGAACATATAATTTAAGGAGCAAAGACATGAAAAAGAAAAGAAGAACTATAATTGCAATAATTATTGTAGCATTATTAGTTTTAACAGTTGTAATTGTGAATAGTCAAAGCAAGGTCAGGCCTATTACTGTTAGAGTATCGGAAGTAAAAAAAGGTGATATAGAAACTATATTATCTACTAATGCACTGATAGAATCTAAACAAACAAAGAATTATATGGGTAAGGCTCAGTATACTGTTAAGAAAGTGCATGTAGAAGTCGGAGATAAAGTCAAGACGGGAGATGTATTATTATCCTATGATATTAAAGACTATGAAAATGCTGTTCTGCAAGCCCAGATACAGTATGAGAACGCACTTTTGAATAAGGCTGAGCTTTTGGAGCAAAAGAAAAAAATAGAAGATGAAATTAAAAAACTAGATGAACAGATTTTTATTCTGGATGGCAGCAGTAATCCTGAAGATATAGCAAACCTTCAGGCATTAATACAAGCAAGGAAAAATATACAAGAAATCAGTGATGAAAAAGTTATGCTGATGGATAATTCAATTGCCCTTGCTAAATTACAGCTGGATACATACACAGATACTCTGAACGAAGCAAAGCAGGGGATAGCAGCTGAATTTGACGGAGTTGTTACTCAGGTCAATGCCACCGAATCTATGCCGTTAAGCATGGCGCAGCCAGCTTTTGTGGTACAGCAGCTGGATAATCTGAAAGGAGTTATTAACCTTGGGAAATATGATGCTGCAAAAATACAGGCCGGTCAAAAGGTTACTCTAAAATACGATACATATACTTATGAAGGAAGGGTTTCTTTTATTGAACCGGTGGCATCAAAAGATATTACTATGGGTTCAGCTGATGCAATGATTTTGGCCGAAATCGATATTTTAAACCCGGACAAACATCTGAAGATTAATTTTGATGTCAATGCAGATATTTTAATAGCCAGTGCCAAACAGGTGTTGACGCTGCCCACAGAGTGTCTTAAGTATGGTAGAGACGGTGATGTGAGTGTATTTGTCATAAAAGACGGTATTGCGGTATTAACTCCTGTAACTTTAGGAATCCAATCTGATACTCAAGCAGAAATAATAAATGGACTGTCAGAAGGAGATGTGGTAATTTCAACACCATCAGACAATATTACTGACGGAGCAGCTGTGGTACCAGCAGGTGAAATAAAATGATTAAGATAGAAAATATTGTAAAGGTTTATACAACCGGAGAAATAAGTCTGACAGCACTAAAAGGAGTATCATTAAATATAGGTGCCGGAGAGTTTGTGTCCATAATGGGTCCCTCCGGCTGCGGTAAATCTACACTTATGAATGTATTGGGCTGTCTTGATAAAATGACGTCGGGAAAATATATTCTAAATGGCAAAGATATATCAGACCTTACTGATAATGAACTGGCAGAAATCAGGTGCAGAGAGATAGGTTTTGTTTTTCAGTCTTTTAATCTTCTTCCACGTATGACTATTCTTGAAAATGTCGAGCTACCGATGATTTATGCAGGAATACCCAAAAAGGAAAGAAGAGAGAAAGCTTTGGCGGCATTGGAAAGAGTTGATTTAAGCAATCGTATCAAACATCGTCCGAATGAAATATCAGGCGGACAAAAACAGAGAGTGGCTATTGCCAGGGCAATTGTGAATAATCCATCCATTATTCTGGCAGATGAACCCACAGGGAATCTTGATACAAAGGTAACCAAGGAAATTATGAAGATAATTCAAAAGCTCAACGATGATGGTACCACCGTTCTTTTGGTTACTCATGAAGCTGATGTTGCTAAATACTCAAAGCGGATAATACATATGCTAGATGGTGAAATAATTGATGACAATAAGGTTATTGATCGTGTAGTATTCTGAAAGGGAAAAGTATATGAATCTGTTAGAAAATATTAAGATGGCTATAGACAGCATATTATCCAATAAAATGCGTTCATTCCTGACCATGCTGGGAATTATAATAGGAATAAGTTCTGTAATATCTGTTGTTTCACTGGGGGTGGGGGGACAAGATACAATTACCGGAGAATTTGAAAAAATCGGTGTGTCCACTATAAGAATAACTGTCAAAACAACAGAGGCCGAAACAAGTGATTATATAACATATAAGGATATTCAACAGTTAAAAGAAAAAATCAGCTACATTAAATATGCTACCCCTGTTACATATCAAACGGGGATAGCCAGTTCAGAAAAAAAGTCCAGGACTGCAATGGTATACGGCACTAATGAAGACATGCAATATATAGATAATACAGAATTGTTATACGGACGTTTCTTTAATAATATTGAGTTTGAAGAAAGGCGTGCAGTAGCAGTAATTGACGAAACAGCGGCCAAAAGTTTTTTTGGCACAAGCGATGCTGTAGGCAAAACTATTAATGTTGGGCCTAATACCGGTACAAAAAAAGCAACAATAATAGGTGTTGCAAAGAGCCAGTTTGAAATGTTTGGGGATATGATGGATGAAGAAATGCCGGTAATTGTTTATGTGCCGGCTACATATCTGGATATACTCTATTCGAAAGAAAGCAAGATAAGCGAATTATATATAATGGCTGATTCGAAAGATAATACCGAGGCTGCAGGGATACTGGCTAAAAATATGCTTATGAACAGGCATGGAAATCGTGAAAGAGATGTTTATAAAGCTGAAAATTTAATGAAGCAATTAGAACAAATAAATACTGTTGTTGGTATTTTTACAGCCTTTATTGCTGCTGTTGCTGCTATATCCCTTTTAGTGGGCGGAGTAGGGGTTATGAACATAATGCTGGTATCGGTAACGGAACGAACCCGGGAAATCGGTATAAGAAAGGCTATTGGAGCTAAAACTTCCAATATCATGTTTCAGTTTCTTACTGAATCTGTAATAATCTCTTGTATAGGCGGCATTATTGGATTAATTTTTGGTATAAGCGGAGCTTATTTATTAGGGCAGCTGGCAGGTATAACTCCATCTATTACACCCCAGATAGTTATAGTTTCTATAGCATTTTCCTCTGCAGTTGGTATCTTCTTTGGTATCTACCCTGCAAGAAAAGCTGCAAAACTTGACCCCATTGAAGCTTTGAGATACGAATAATAAAAATTTCACCAGACGCTGGTATGTTTAAGAAGCAGGCGGGGTACACACCCCGCCTGTTTGATTAATACTGTCTGCCCACAAGAGGCCAGATTAATCTTTACTTTATTCTACACCCGGTAACTGAGCATTCTGTATCACCATACTGCGAGGAGGAATTATGGGTATACCGGCTTCCTCAAAGAACTCTAATATTTTAAGGTTCACTTCCGAAGTTACATTAAGATAGTCAACATAATCTGTGGTTTTTGTAAAATAGTAAATCAATATTTGAAGTGTAGCTTCACCAAAACCATTCAAGCTGACTACAAAAAAGTCTTGATTGACATCATCACGATTAATTAGCATATCCTTTATTCTTGCTATCACAGAATTAATTTTATCAGCAGGGATGTCCAGCGGGATATCAAGATTAAAAATTACCCGTCTTTTGCCTCTCTTTGACCAGTTTGTTACGGGTTCATTGCTCATAATAGAATTTGGCACACTAATCAGTGAATTCTCGAAAGTTCTGACTTTAGTACTTCTGAAGCCTATTTCTTCCACAATACCCTCGACAGAGCCGGTTTGAATATAATCTCCGATACTATAAGTTTTGTCTGTCATAATGGTAATACTGCCTAAAAGATTGGATGCTGCATCTTTCGCTGCCAGGGAAAATGCAAGGCCGCCTATACCAAGGCCGGCAATTAAACCGCTGATATCATATCCCCATTCTTTGATAATCATAAATACTTCAAGTACAATTATGATAAATTTAAGGCTCTTTCTAAATACTCCATTGAGGACAGGAGTAATTTTTTGATCTTTCTTATTTATATAGTTTGACAGCATGTCAACTATACCATCGGCAGCGCGATATATGAACCAGAAGACAACAGCTATTATAAATGTCCGTAAAACACGTGATAGAAAGCCTTGTAACATAACCGGAATGATGAATATTCTTATTGCAGCCCAAAAACTAAGTCCAATAATTAAAACTTTTGCAGGCTTTCCCAAAGCATTTATCAGAACATCGTCTATATTGCTTTTTGTTCTGCTGGTAATTTTTATAAGTAGTTTAATAATATATTTTGCAAATACCTGGCTAAGAATAAATCCTAAAACGATTATAAGCAGAGCCACTATTATGCGCAGAATAATTGGTTCTAAATGCACATAAAAACCAATCGTACTGATCAAATCATTTAGAATCATTTTGACATCCTCCTGATTAAAAAGAATTATAGTGATTTATAATAATACTATCAAATTATAGAAGAATATAAAACCCGGTAACTTTAAGAAATATAGCTATAAGATAATAAGTGCAGCCTGGCAAACCCATTTAATAAAGAATAATACGATATTTTTTAGTTTGATATATCTTATATTTTATAATATACTGTACAAGTATATGTAATTTTTATGTCAGATTTTTAGTATAATACTATTTATTGCATTGTATTTTGTATATAAAAAATATCAACACAAAGGAGGTTGGATTTATGAGAAATACTCTGGATTTAATAAATATTACCGAAGGAAAATCCTATTATAATGTTCCAAAAATAAATACTCTTAAAGAGATGCTTAAAATGTGTGCGGATAACTACTCTAAAAATATTGCTTTTAAATTTCGCCACAAACCGCGATTGGATACTATAACGAAAACTTATTCTGAGTTTAGTGAAGATATTAATGCTTTCGGCAGCTCTCTCATAAAATTAGGTCTTAAAAATTCAAAAATTGCAATAATTGGCGAAAACCGTTACGAGTGGATTGTTTCTTACCTGGCTACAACAAATGGGGTAGGTGTGGCTGTACCTCTTGACAGAATGCTTCCTCCCAATGAGATTGAGTTGATGCTTGAGAGGGGAGAGGCAGACGTTTTAGTATATTCTCAGTCATTCCAGCAAATAGCCGAGAGTATTTCGAACAATAATAAAAATCTCAAAGCTTTAATCTGTATGAATCCGGAAAAGACAGATTTTATTGATAATTCCAGATTCTTTTCCTTTGAATATTTGCTAAATAAAGGCAAAGAGCTTTTAAAGAACGATTATAATGAGTATACAAATATTGACCCGGATCCGGATGTGCTAAGCGTATTACTGTTTACCTCCGGAACGTCGGCCAATTCAAAAGCTGTTATGTTAAGCCACAAAAATATATGCTCCGACATTATGTCATTAGGCGGAGTTGTTCATTTTAAACCCGGAGACTCTGTTCTTTCCATACTTCCTTTGCATCATACGTTTGAGAATACCACAGGATTATTATTTCCGCTGTTTCTGGGGATGACAGTATCTATCAGTGACGGACTTAAATATCTGTCGAAAAACCTTACCGAATATCAGCCTGATTGTCTTATTGGTGTTCCATTGATTTTTGACAAGTTTAAGGGAAAGATCCTGGACGAAATAAAGAAAAAAGGTATGGAAAAAAAGATCAACACTTTAATGGGGGTTTTAAATTTCCTTTCGTATTTGGGGATTGATTTGCGCAGAAAGGTATTTAAGAAGCTCCTGGAACCGTTTGGAGGAAAACTTAAAGTTATAGTAACCGGTGGTGCAGCAATTGAAAACAGCACCACAAAATTCTATGAGAATATTGGTGTTAAGGTTTATCAGGGTTATGGCCTTACAGAAACATCACCGGTTGTGGCAGGAGGAAATGATTATGTACGCAAAACAGGTACCTGCGGAAATCCTTTACCCGGTGTTAAGATAGCTATTGCAAACCCTGACAGCAACGGTTCTGGTGAGCTGGTGATAAAAGGAAATAATGTTATGCTTGGATATTGGAAAAATGAAAAAGCTACCAGAGAAGCGACTGTGGACGGATGGTTCCATACAGGGGATCTGGGACGTATTGACAGAAAAGGCTTAATAACAGTAACCGGCAGAGTAAAGTCAATGATTGTACTGAATAATGGCAAGAAGGTCTTTCCTGAAGAGCTGGAGAATTATATTAACAAAGTACCATATGTAAAAGAATCTCTGGTATGGGGTGAAACCACAAAACAAGGAAATGTTGAAATTTGTGCAAAGATAGTTCTGGATAAAGAAAATATAACAGAGGTAGTAAAATGCCCAGACGATGAGAACGCCATAAAAAAGTTGCTTGACAGCGCAGTAAAGGAAATCAATAAGCTGATGCCTGTATATAAAAAAATCCGTTATTATGTTTTCAGCTATGAGGACCTGATTAAAACAACCACCATGAAGATTAAGCGATATGTTGAGACTGATCAGATAAGAGTATTATTTATGAATATGGCTACTTCAATTAAGAATGCGGCAGGTAAGAACATAGACAAATTACAAGAAATGTTTGCAAAAAGCGTAGAAAATTACTAAATTATATGAAAAAGGGTAGAGAAATCTACCCTTTTTTCTACTTTATTTACGTAATTTTTGCCTTACAACTTGTATACAAAAAACATTTGTATTATAATTTTATAGGCATCATAAATCTATATGTATATAAAGCAATCATTATTTTGTAATTATATTTATGTATCTTGAGACACTAATGATATTAACATAATTGAAAGGAGCATTCTAAATGAGTCAATTCTTAGACAGAATTACACAACGAGCCAAGGAGGATAAAAAAACCATTGTTCTTCCTGAGAGTACTGATATTCGGGTTATCAAAGCAACGGCCATGATACTGGAGAAAGGCTTTGCAGATATTGTACTGGTTGGCGAAGAGGACAAAATCAATGCCCTCAAAGGAGATTTAAATATTGATGGAGTAAAAATTGTAAATCCCTTAACATCTGAAAAATTTGAGGATTATGCTAATACTTTTTATGAACTGCGTAAGCATAAGGGCATGACAATTGAAAAAGCCAGAGAAACAATGAAAAATCCGCTCTATTGGGGAGTTATGATGGTTAAAAAAGGAGAAGCGGACGGAATGGTTGCAGGTGCAGTGAATTCAACAGCCGATACGCTTCGTCCGTCACTTCAAATTCTTAAAACAGCTCCTGGCGTAAAGCTGGTATCTGCTTTCTTTATAATGTGTGTGCCGGATTGTGAATTTGGACATAATGGTACATTTTTATATGCTGACAGCGGTCTTGTAGAAAATCCAAATGCTGAAGAACTTTCTGAAATCGCAGTTTGTTCCGGAAGAACATTTAAAAATCTTGTTGAAGCCGAACCAAAGGTAGCAATGCTTTCTTACTCCAGCTATGGAAGTGCAAAAAGCGAATTGGTTGATAAAGTAATAGAAGCAACCAGGCTGGCAAAGGAAAAGGCTCCGGATATGCTAATAGACGGTGAACTTCAGGTTGATGCTGCTATAGTACCTGCAATAGCAAAATCCAAGGCCAAGGACAGCCCTTTAAAGGGACAAGCCAATGTATTGGTATTCCCGGATCTTAACGTCGGAAATATTGCCTATAAATTGACAGAAAGGTTAGCTAAAGCCGAAGCCTACGGCCCGATTACTCAAGGAATAGCAAAGCCGATAAATGATCTTTCAAGAGGTTGTTCAGCAGAAGACATAGCAGGGGTTGTCGCAATAACAGCCGTACAGGCTCAGGAATAAAGATTAGCATTATAGGGGGAAACATTATATGAAAATTTTGGTTGTCAATGCAGGCAGTTCGTCATTAAAGTACCAATTAATCAATATGACAGAAGAGAAAGTTTTGGCAAAGGGGCTATGCGAACGTATTGGGCTGCCCTGTTCGCTTATAAAACATAAAACTTATGACGACAGATCAGTAACAAAAGAAATAGAAATGAAAGATCATAAGGATGCCATCGCTTCTCTTATTAAGGTTCTTACCCATGAACAATGGGGAGTTATAGATTCTCTTGAAGAGATAAAGGCTGTTGGTCACAGAGTTGTTCACGGCGGGGAAAAGTTCGTTAAATCTGTAATTATTGACGAGAATGTTATGAAAACACTGGAAGAATGTATTGAGCTGGCTCCGCTACATAATCCACCCAATATTACAGGGATTAAGGCATGCCAGCATACTATGCCCGGTGTTCCTCAAATAGCCGTATTTGATACAGCTTTTCATCAGACTATGCCTAAAAAAGCTTATATTTACGCACTACCATATGAGTATTACGAGAAATACAGAGTTCGTAAGTTTGGTTTCCACGGAACCAGTCATAAATATGTTGCAGAGCGTGCTGCACACATGCTTGGAAAGCCAATTGAACAGTTAAAAATAGTAACATGCCATTTGGGAAATGGCTCCAGTATTGCAGCAGTTGATGGCGGTAAAACTGTGGATACATCAATGGGCTTTACTCCCCTTGATGGCTTAGCCATGGGTACACGATGCGGTGCTATTGATCCTGCGGTTGTTACATTCATTATGCAAAAGGAAGACCTTACTGCTGAACAGATGGATACGATTATGAATAAAAAATCAGGAGTTATGGGTATTTCTGGAGTAAGCAGTGACTTCAGAGATTTAGATGAAGCTGTAAAGCAAGGTAACGACAAGGCAGCTCTTGCTCTTGAAGTTTTTGCATATCAGGTTAAGAAGTTTATAGGTTCATATGCATGTGCTATGGGTGGTCTGGACGCTATAGTATTTACTGCAGGAATTGGTGAGAATAATGATGTAATGCGTCTAGACATTTGCAAAGGACTTGAATTCTTAGGGGTTGCAATCGATGAGGATAAGAATAAGACCAGAGGAATTGAAGCTGATGTAAGTAAAGAAAATGCTAAAGTAAGAACTCTTGTAATACCTACCAATGAGGAGCTGGCAATTGCTAAAGAAACAATGAAATTAATCAGCTGATGTTGACAAGGTCTACAGTACAATATAAAATTTAAAGGTAAAGGGTTTGCCCTTTACCTTTTTTATATAATCGACAGGGTTATGCCCTTTTGGAGGATAATATGAAGGTATGTAAATTTGGCGGAACATCTATGGCAAACAGCCAACAAATAAAAAAAGTCTGTTCTATTGTTACAAGTGACAAGGACAGGCGCATTGTTGTTGTATCTGCACCGGGAAAACGCTTTGATGCTGATATCAAGGTTACCGATATGCTTATAGACTGTGCAAACAAATATCTTGCAAACGATGATTACGAATCGGTTCTATATGGTATTATCGCACGATATGCTGAGATAGCCGAAGATTTAGGCCTTAACAAACAAATTGTTACAGATATAGAGAACAATCTAAAAACGAGATTATCCATGAGTTATACTTCAACCGAGAAATTTATGGATTGTATGAAGGCGGCCGGGGAGGATAATGCCGCCCGTCTTATTGCATATTACATGAATAGTCAGGGGATACCTGCAAAATATATGAACCCGAAGGAAGCTGGCTTATTCTTGAATGACGAATATGGAAATGCAAGAGTTTTGCCTCAATCCTTTAAAAATCTTTCGAAGCTGAAGGATATAGAGGGTATTATAATTTTTCCCGGATTCTTTGGTTACTCCCTGTCGGGCGAAGTAGTAACTTTTCCCAGAGGAGGCTCAGATATTACCGGGTCAATTTTAGCAGCAGCATTAGAGGTTGATGTATATGAGAACTTTACCGATGTAGATTCTGTATTTGTAGCAAGCCCAAAACTTATTGACAAGCCAAAAGCTATTTCAGCGCTTACATATCGGGAAATGCGTGAGTTATCATATGCAGGGTTCTCTGTTCTCCACGAAGAAACCCTTGAACCTGTATTTCAAAGAGGTATTCCTGTTAATATAAGAAATACCAATAATCCGGCTTCTCCCGGTACTATGATAACCCCAACACGAAAAATCAATGAATGTCCTGTTGCAGGAATTGCAGGAGATAAGGGCTTTTGTTCAATAAATATTAATAAATATATGATGAACAGAGAAATCGGATTTGGACGAAAGGTTCTGCAAATTCTTGAAGAGGATTGCATTCCCTTTGAGCATATGCCTTCAGGTATAGATGATATCTCAATTATCGTGCGGCAGAAGTATTTGAATGACGAGAAAAAAAGCCGTATTATGGAAAGAATCGCTAAAGAATTGCGTGTTGACAGTGTAGTTCTGGAATATGACTTAGCACTGGTCATGGTGGTTGGTGAGGGAATGACAAGTACGGTAGGTATAATGAGCCGTATTACTAAAGCACTGGCAAACAATAATATTAATATCAGGATGATTAATCAGGGTTCGTCTGAGGTAAGCATTATGTTAGGTGTCAGCGAAGAAGATGCAGATAAGGCTATAATAAGTATATATAATGAGTTCTTCAAATAATGTATTTAAATGTTTTAAATTGTAGTATGGTAGGAGTTGTTTATTATGATTCTGGTTTTAAAACCCAACGCTTCCCGGGAACAGACCGATGAGCTGTTAAGTCGTATAAAATCAATGGGGCTGGATGTCCATATTTCGGTTGGTGTTGATACAACCATTGTAGGCCTTGTGGGTGATACCACCAAGCTGGACAGGTTATATTTTTCTTCCTATGACATTGTAGAAAATGTATTAAAAGTTACAGAACCGTTTAAACAAGCCAACAGGATGTTTCATCCCAATGACACGGTAATCGATGTTAATGGCAGAAAAATCGGTGAAGGCCATTTTGTTATTATTTCTGGCCCATGTTCTGTGGAAAGTGAAGAACAAATAGTTACCATTGCAAAAGAATTGAAAAAGGCTGGTGCATCATTTTTAAGAGGCGGTGCATATAAACCCAGAACTTCACCCTACAGCTTTCAGGGCCTGGGGCTTGAGGGGCTGGAGTTCCTGAAGATAGCCAGAGATGAGACAGGCTTACCCATTGTGTCTGAGATAATGTCTACCGATGTTTTGGACAGGTTCGTTGAGGATGTAGATATTATACAGGTAGGTGCCCGAAACATGCAAAATTTTGTTATGCTGAGAGAATTGGGAAGAATAAATAAGCCTGTTTTATTAAAACGCGGATTATCAGCTACCCTGGAAGAATGGTTGATGTCAGCTGAATATATTTTAAATGAAGGCAATGAGAAAGTTATACTCTGTGAGCGGGGTATAAGAACTTTTGAAACATACACACGAAATACACTGGATTTAAGCGCAATACCCGCAATTAAAAAACTGAGTCATCTGCCTGTTATAGTTGATCCCAGCCATGCCACCGGAAAAGCATGGATGGTGGGAACTATGTCTAAAGCAGCTTTAGTTTCCGGAGCAGATGGTGTTATTATTGAGGTGCATAACAATCCTAGATGTGCCTTAAGTGACGGTGAGCAATCCATAACACCTTCTGAATATTCATCTATTATTCCCAAAATAAAGATGCTGGCAAAGATTGAGGAGAAACAACTGGAGGTTTAGTCCGTGAAAGAATTGATTGTAAAAACCAGCGGTAAAACCTACACAATATATATAGAATCCGGTATCTTTAATCAATTACCGGATATTTTTCAAGAGAAATATTCTGGTAAAAAGCTGGCTGTTGTAACCGATAACAATGTATTTAATATTTACGGAAATACATTTATTGAAAAGCTTCAACAAAAGGGCTTTTTTGTTATTCCAATAATTTTCGAGGCAGGAGAAAAGAATAAAAATCTTACCACCCTGACTGAAATCTATGATGCACTGGCTGAACATGCATTTACCAGAAGCGACATTGTTGTTGCTTTAGGTGGCGGTGTAACAGGTGATATGGCGGGGCTTGCTGCTGCTACCTTTTTAAGGGGAATGGGTTATATCCAGATTCCAACTACGTTATTAGCAATGGTGGACTCAAGCATCGGCGGCAAAGTTGCCGTTGATCTGCCGCAGGGTAAGAATTTGGTTGGATCTTTTTACCAGCCGGATGCAGTCTATACTGACCCGATGCTTCTGGAAACCTTAGATGACAGATGTTTTTCTGATGGTATGGCTGAGCTTGTAAAACATAGTTTTATCAAGGATATAGAATTGTACAAACAGCTTGTCAGTGATGATGTGTATGACAGAAAATCTGTATCAAAAAATCTTGATGAGTATATTTTTACCAGCTGTAATATAAAAAGAATTGTTGTTGAAGAGGATGAAAAGGATAATGGCATACGTCAATTATTAAATTTTGGTCATACAATCGGCCACGCTATAGAAAGAGTACAGAATTATTCAGGATTGTCGCATGGGGAAGCAATTTCCATTGGAATGGTTCTCATTACAAGATTAACAGAGGGTATGGGTCTTACAGAAAAAGGAGAAGCAGAAAAGATAACTGCGGCTTTGAAAAAGTTCAGTCTTCCCACCAAATGGCCAGATTTGAACATTCCAGATGTAATAAAAGCTATTTCACTTGATAAAAAGAATCGTTCCGGAAGGATAACTTTATCCTATATAGAAAGAATCGGGCAAGGCAGGCTTATTGAAACAGATCTTAAAGAGCTGGAGGACAAAATCCATGGCATACTTAAGGATTAAATCAAAGCCCCTGGAGGGAAGAATAGTGGCTCAGCCCTCAAAGAGCATGGCTCACAGAGCTATTATCTGTGCATCTTTGGCAAACGGCACATCTAAAATAGATAATGTGGTTTTATCCGATGATATCAGTGCTACTTTAGGCGCTGTTTCTGCATTAGGTGCTGAAATAAAAATAGAGGACAGTCTTAATTATAACGGAAGAAAACTGGTTACCATTAATTCCAGTGGTAAAATTTCATCAGAAGAAAAGATTATAGACTGTATAGAATCCGGTTCAACAGCACGTTTTATGATGCCGATAACCAGGCTTGATGCTTCCGGTTCTACATTCACCGGCTGCGGACGACTTAGAGAAAGACCCTTTGATATTTATAAAAATCTATTTGCCGAAAAGGGTATAACCTATAAGGACAATGAAGGGAAAATGCCAATTTTTCTTTCGGGCCGGCTGATTCCCGGAACTCACAATCTGTCTGGTGATGTAAGCTCGCAATTTGTGTCAGGTTTGCTCTTTGCATTACCGCTTCTGGAGGATGATTCAGAAATTAATATAATCGGTGATATACAATCCCTTCCGTATATCCAAATGACGATAGAAGTGCTCAAAGAATTTGGTATATGTATAAAACATGAAACTAATTACAGAAAAATAGTTATTCCCGGTAACCAATCATATAAAGCCTTGTCTTTGTATGTGGTTGAGGGGGACTGGTCTCAGGCTGCATTTTTTTGTGTCATGGGAGCAATATCAGGACAGTTAACTTTAACTGGTCTAAATCTTGATTCCTGCCAGGGCGATAAAGTTATCATGAGTATTTTAAAAGAAATGGGTGCTTCACCTGTGATTACCCAACAGGGAATCAAATTCAACAGATCCATATTAAAAGGTACAACAGTGGATGTATCACAATGTCCTGATTTAGTGCCTGCAATTGCTGTAGCAGCCTCTAATGCAGAAGGAACAACATCAATAATTAATGCTGCCCGCCTCCGTATAAAGGAGTCTGACAGGCTTATGACAACACGCAGAGAGCTTAATAATTTAGGTGCTGATATCACTGAGAAAGTAGACGGCCTCATAATAAAAGGCAAACCGGGTTTAACAGGTGGAAAAACTTTTGGCTCAGGTGATCATCGGATTGTTATGGCTGTAGCCGCTGCGTCAACTGTTTGCAGTGATGCTGTTGGAATCGAAGGATACGAAGCTGTCAAAAAATCATATCCGGAATTCTGGGATGATTTTATTTCGCTTGGAGGAGAGGTAGAGTTTTATGAGTAGTGTTTTTGGAAAAAACATAAAAATTTCTGTATTTGGCGAGTCTCACGGACCTGCTATTGGTGTGGTTATTGACGGGCTTCCTTCAGGCTTTGATATCGATCACGAAATTATTTCCAAGGAAATGGGACGTAGAAAACCATCAGCCGGAGTTTATTCCACCAAACGAAAAGAGGCTGATAAGGTGGAGATTCTTAGCGGTATCTATAATGGAAAAACTACCGGCACTCCTGTTGGCGCAATAATAAGGAATACTGATTGTTTAAGCCGTGATTATGATAATCTGGACAGCCTTTTACGGCCCGGGCACGCCGATTTTTCCGGATTAAAAAGATATAAAGGCTATAATGATAAAAGAGGCAGCGGACATTTTTCCGGAAGATTAACCGCACCAATTGTATTTGCCGGAGCCATTGCTACACAAATACTCAATGAGTATGACATTGCAATCGGTTCACATATTGATTCAATATATGATTTTCATGACATAAGGTTTGACAGTACTCAAATAACAAGAGAACAGCTTTTTATGCTTAGAAGTATGGATATTCCTGTAAATGACAGATCCTGCAGGGAAGAGTATCTTGAAATAATTGAAGAGACAAGAAAAAATCTTGATTCAGTGGGAGGGGTTGTTGAAACAGCTATAATCGGTATTTCAGCAGGGATTGGCTCTCCAATTTTTGACAATGTTGAGGCAAAGATTTCATCGATTCTTTTTTCAATTCCCGCAGTTAAAGGTGTTGAGTTCGGAGATGGTTTTGGAATAACAAAACTATATGGAAGCCAGGCCAATGACAGTTTTTATATTAAAGATGAAAATATTTATACGAAAACCAACCATAATGGCGGAATTAACGGCGGTATAACTAATGGTATGCCCGTTGTATTTCGCACAGCAATTAAGCCAACCTCTTCTATAGCCAAAGAACAGGACACAGTAGATATAAAAGAAGAAAGAGACGCTAAATTAATAGTGAAAGGACGCCATGATGCATGTATTGTTCCAAGGGCTGTGCCTGTAATTGATGCTGCGGCTGCCATTGCCATACTGGACATACTTATTGATCATTATGGCTTAGAAGGCTTTAATAAAGGAAGGTATGAATAATGGGAAAAAACAATCTTGAAACAGTGCGAAAAGAGATTGATAAAGTTGATAAAGAGCTTTCGTCTTTATTACAAAAGCGTATGGATTTGGTTTCTAAAGTAGTTGAATCAAAAGCACAAACCGGTAAAGAGGTTTTGGATAAATCCCGTGAAGAAGAAGTTATTCAAAATGTCCTTTCAATTGTCAAAAAACAAGAGTATAAAGATAATGTTAAAGCAATATTTGAATGTATAATGTACAATTCCAGAGAATATCAGAAAAAGCTTTTGGAAAGTAAATCTATAAAACCACGATATGCAGTAATTGGAGAAAAACTATCGCATAGCATATCCCCGCAAATACATAGGGAATTATTCGAAAAGACGAATACTAACGCATCCTACGGGACGGTAGAAGTTTCTAAATCGGAGATTCCGGATCTTTTAGACCGGTTAAAGAAAGAAGGCTATAAAGGTATTAATGTTACAATTCCTTATAAAACTGAAATCATGGCCTATTTAAATACAATATCAGATATCGTCAGAAGAACCGGTGCTGTGAATACTGTCAAAATTGGCGAGATATACCAGGGTTATAATACAGACTATTTTGGTTTCGGAAAAGCTCTTGAGTACTATGGATTTGACAGCAATAACAAGGTCTGCGCTGTTTTAGGCAGTGGTGGCGCTTCAAAAGCTGTAGTTGCATGGCTTGAAGATAAAGGTGCATCAAAAATAACAATAGTAAGCCGGGATGTCCAAACTGCGGCTTCCAGATTTCCAGAACATGAAAGTATCCAGATAAGTGATTTTTCGGCTGAAGGCTATGATTCAATTATTAATGCTACACCAGTGGGTATGTTTCCAAAGGTTGATTTTTCACCTTTAAGTAAAGAACAGCTTAAGGGAGCTTCATTCGTTATGGATCTTATATATAACCCTGCCGAAACACTCTTTCTTAAATATGCAAAGGAACTGTCAATACCATGTGCCAACGGACTTTACATGCTGGTTGCACAGGCTGTATGTGCAGAGGAAATATGGCAAGGTACTACCTATGACCAAGACATTATAGATGAAATATATGAAAAGTTTAAGGGCTCAGGATGACAGCACCCCTACTTTCATCCTGAGCGGAGCGTAGCGGAGTCGAAGGATCTTCTGTTAGACTTACAACATTTGAAAAGGAAAGGAGCCAGCCATGAAAACAAATATTGTCTTAATCGGGCTTATGGGAGCAGGCAAGACCACCATCGGTAAAACACTTGCAGCTCTTTTGGACATGCCCTTTACAGATAGTGATGAAAGTATAGAAAAAACCTACGGAAGTATTACCGAGCTCTTTAGAAAAGGCGAAGATTATTTTCGCGACCTTGAAAGTAAAATGATTTTGTGCATGTCCACACTTGATGGTGTTATTATGTCTACCGGTGGAGGAGTTGTCCTTAGACCAGAGAATATTAACGTATTAAAACAAAAGGGAGTTATATTCTATATAAAACGTCCAGTTGAAGATATTCTAAGAACGGTTGAGACAGATACCCGGCCTTTATTAAAGGATAATCCAGATGCATTGTACAAGATTTCTTTGGAAAGAGAATACCTATATAATATGTATTGTGATTATGTTATAGATGCTACAGATATAGAGGATGCTATTAAAACCATCTGCTCAATTTGGACTAAAATATCATAGTCAGAGATGTAAAACAATATATTTGACACAGGGCACTAATTTCATGGTGAATTAGCTTTGAAAAAAACAGATATCCTGTATCTTCTGCTATTAATGCTAATTGTCTATTTTATTTCTGTTATATTTGGGAATAATCATGATTCAAAGCCTCTTGAATTACATGATCCTTTAATTGATAACAATACTCAATATTCACAAGAATGGTTTAATGAAAATGAACAAAATGAAGATAATCTATACTATGATACGGTAGAGGTTAGCAGTGATCCGATTATAAATGCACGGTCGGCTGTGGTTATGGACTTTGAAACAGGGACAATACTATACGAAAAAAATGCGTACAGAAAAAGGCCCATGGCCAGTACAACCAAGATTATGAGCGCAATAATTGCATTGGAGAACAGTGATTTAGACGATGACGTTATAATCAGCGGTAAAGCGGCAGGTATGGGCGGCTCTGTAATGGGGCTAAAGAAGGACAGTACTGTAAAAATGTATGATCTTCTTAACGGCATGCTTATATGTTCTGGAAATGATGCGGCTGTAGCCATAGCTGAACATGTCGGAGGAAACGTGGAAAATTTTTGTGAAATGATGAACAAAAAAGCTGTTGAAATAGGTGCGTTTTCAACTAGCTTTTCCAACCCCCACGGCTTAGACGCTGAAAATCATTATACAACTGCATATGATTTAGCGAAAATAACGAGATATGCACTAAAGAATCCTGTTTTTAATGAGATAGTGAAAAAAAAAGAATACTATTTTAATGGCAGAGTCCTTAATAGTACAAATGAAATGCTTACAGGTTATGAAGGGGCAGATGGTGTAAAAACAGGGTATACAGGCCTGGCAGGAAGATGTTTGGTAACAAGTGCAACCAGAAATGACATGAGATTCATTTCTGTTGTTTTATTCTGTGACACAAAGAATTTACGCACTACCAGCAGTCAAAAAATACTTGACTATGCCTTCACTGAGTATGGAAAAGTATTTCTCCTTAAAAAGGGACGCATTGCCGGCTCAGTTAAAGTAGATCGTTCAAAGTCTTTACAAGAGGTTATGGTTGCTGTCTCGGAAGATTTAATTGCGGTATTAAAACATTCTCAAAGGGATAACCTTTATACACGGGTTTCATTGCCGGAGAAGGTAATGGCACCGGTAAGACAGGGGAGTATTTTGGGAACAATCTCAATATTTCAAGGAGAAAAGATTATTGCCGAAACTTCTTTAATAACTATAGAAAGTGCTCATAAGATGGATTTTATGGATTACTTTCAAGATGTAATTAAGAAATGGCTTGTTATGATACATTAATTTTGCAATTTTAAGATTTAAAACTTGCAATAAATTATTATATATCATACAATATGAAAAATGATGTTTATAATAACATTACTATTTACTTGGAGGGTTATAATGCAGGCTTTTGAGAATTTTGACAAGAATGAACTCATAAATAGAAAAAATGAATTATCAAAAGAATACGAAAACTTTAAAAAACAAGGTTTAAACCTGGACATGTCAAGAGGGAAACCCTGTACCGAACAATTAGATCTTTCCAATGAACTTTTTGGTGATGTCAATAATCTGTTTTCAGAAGATGGTACAGATTGCCGTAATTATGGAATTCTTGATGGCATAACAGAAGCTAAAAAACTGTTTGCTGAATTATTTGATGTAAACATAGATGAAATATTTATTGCCGGTAATTCAAGCCTGAATCTCATGTATGATTTAATGGCAAAAGCATTTAATCATGGTTTAAATGGCTTTGATAAGCCGTGGAGTAAACTTGAAAAAATTAAATTTCTTTGTCCCAGCCCGGGTTATGATCGTCACTTTGCTATTACCCAGCTATTCGGAGTGGAAATGATTATAGTTCCGATGAACAGTAATGGCCCTGATATTGACATGATAGAAGAGCTTGTATCGCAGGATGAGACTATTAAGGGCATGTGGGCAATTCCCATGTACAGTAATCCTTCCGGAATAACTTATTCGGACGAAATAGTAATAAGATTGGCAAATATGAAGACAAAAGCACCAGACTTCACAGTTTTCTGGGATAATGCATATGCTCTCCATCACCTTTATGATACACCGCAGGATCAGCTATTGAGCTTAATCAAAGAGTGCCATAAGGCAGGAAATTCCAATAGAACCTATATGTTCGGTTCTACCTCCAAGGTGACGTTTCCTGGTGCCGGAGTTGCATTTATGGCCTCAAGCAAGGAAAATATTAATTATCTTAAAAAGCAGATTTCTATACAAACCATTGGCTATGATAAAATAAATATGCTTTTGCATACCCGATTCTTAAAGAATGTTGCAACCGTTAGTGAGCATATGAAAAAGCATGCCGCAATCCTGAGACCGAAGTTTGAAGCCGTTCATGAAATACTGGACAGGCGTCTTTCGGACAAGGGGATTGCCTCATGGAATAAGCCTAATGGCGGTTATTTTATCAGCTTAAATGTTTTAAATGGCTGTGCAAAAAGAACTGTAAGTCTAGCAAAAGAGGCAGGCGTAGTACTAACAAATGCAGGAGCCACATTCCCATATGGTATAGATCCTAAGGACAGCAATATACGAATAGCTCCCACATTTCCTCCATTATCTGAGCTCAGAACAGCAATAGAAGTATTGGCTGTTTGTGTTGAATTGGCGGCATTGGAAAAAGTACTTGCTGTTTAGTTTATAAAACAATAAGCAACAAGCTCACCTTTGGGTGAGCTTGTTTACATTAAATATCTTTATTATTTTATTCCTGTTTTTATAGTGATTTATTATTTAAATAAATTACCAATTAAATCAAATAGATTATATCTGCTGAATATGCTTACAGCAACAAGAGATACAGTTGACATAATCTTGATAAAGATATCCAGACAGGGACCTACAGTATCTTTCAGAGGATCTCCAACTGTATCACCTACAACAGCAGCATCATGTGCAGGAGAACCCTTTTCGGAGCCTTTTATACCACCTGATTCAATGTATTTCTTAGCATTATCCCATGCACCGCCAGCGTTTCCGGTAAACAGAGCCAGCATAATAGCGGTGATAGTACAGCCGATTATCAGCCCTCCAACAAATTCTGGTCCAAAAATGAAACCGCAAATTACTGGTACCGCAATTGCCATGAGGGAAGGAACTTTCATTTCACCGATGGAACCCTTGGTGGAGATTTCAATACATGTTTTGTAGTCAGGTTTTGCAGTACCATCCATAATACCGGGGATTTCTCTGAACTGACGACGAACTTCATCAACCATTTTTCTGGCAGCATTTGCAACTGCTTCAATCAGCATACCGGAAAAGAGGAATGGTAATGCACCACCGGCAATAGCACCTGCCAGTATCATAGGATCAATGATATTCAAGATTAAATCGGTACCGATTTCGTTGTATGAATAGAGGTATGAAATCATTAGAGCCAAAGCAGCCAAAGCACCGGAACCGATAGCAAAACCTTTACCGATGGCTGCGGTAGTGTTACCGACAGAGTCAAGGGTATCGGTGATACTACGAACATCAGAATCAAGCCCGGTCATTTC
>DUNT01000071.1 GCA_012839205.1 Clostridiaceae bacterium | reverse complement strand
GTAACCAGATGGGAGGTAATGATATGAATATTAACAATCGCCCCATTCAAAGTATTCATCAGGTCGTCGGTACCGCTAAGCCCGCTGCAAAGGTTCCTGTTACTAAGAAAGGAGAAGATTTTTCTTCTATTCTAAGTCAGAAACTCAATGAAAGCCGGGAGGTAAAAATCTCTAAGCATGCGGCAATGCGTATTGAATCCCGAAACATCAGACTCGATTCTAATCGGGTTGAAAGATTAAAAAATGCAGTAGACAAGGCTTCGACAAAAGGCGTAAAAGATACGCTGGTGGTTATGGACGATATGGCATTTGTAGTAAATGTCAATGCCAGAACAGTAATAACTGCGTTAAACCAAAGTGAGTTAAAGGATAATGTTTTTACCAATATTGACGGAGCAGTATTTACCTGATTGTATATAGCTGAATAACTATAACACAAATTATTTTTATTATTAAGTCACATACAGCCGGACCCAACGGGAGGCTGTTCATTCCCGAATGATAGACGGAATGAAGACTTTCAGGAGGTTGATTTTTTATGATGATGTCAATGTTTGCAAGTGTTTCAGGCTTAAAGGCTCATCAGACCCGTATGGACGTAATTGGCAACAACATAGCCAACGTCAATACTGTAGGCTTTAAAGGAAGCCGTGCCACTTTTCAGGAGATTTTCTCCCAGACTCTTTCTTCTGCCGGCGCACCTGATGCATTATCGGGTCGGGGTGGTACTAACCCCATGCAGATCGGTCTTGGTATGAATATAGACGCAATTGATGTTCAAATGGGCAGGGGAAGTGTGCAAAGAACAGAAAGCCCTACAGATCTTTCCATAGAAGGCGAAGGCTTTTTCATTGTCAGAAGCGGAAATGAAGGTGCCTATAACTTCACAAGGGCAGGTAACTTCACCATTGACAAACAGGGAAATCTTGTTACCGCTTCGGGGCAAAATGTTTATGGGTGGATGAAGTATGAATACGGTGATGATGGGTATGAGTTTGATACCCAGGAACCCATCAGAGCCCTGAATCTCTATTCGGATATTTATAACAATAATAAGAGGATTATAGCCGCTAAGGTAACTACTGAAGCAATTCTTACCGGGAATCTTGACGCCACTGCTACACCAGTAGGCGGATATTCAGGTAAAGAAGGGCCTGTAGCAACTTTAGATACCCTTCTTGATGCAGTAAATGCTGATGGGGAACCAGGTAGTGACGGTATACCTGATGGTGGCGTTGCTAATTCAACAAATATTGATCCCCATTTCACAGTTCCTGTAAATGTATATGATCAACTTGGGAATGAGTATAAACTTACCGTAAAGTTTTGGAAAAACTTTACTCAGGGCCCAACAGGAGCCGGTGATGACACTCCTATTGAAACATCCTGGTACTATGTGGTTGAAGGCGGTTCAAATGCAACTGCAACCGACTCGGCAGCCGGATTTATAAAGTTCGACTCAAATGGGAAGCTGATTAAGGACGATATAACAAAATTTAATTTTAAACCGTCAATAGAATTAACACCAAGTATTTCAATAGGGACGGAACCATTTACATTTGAGCTTAATATGGAGCAACTTTCCATGTATGCTGATGATTCATCTGTTAAGACAACCCGGGTTGACGGTTATCCTCCGGGGACATTGGTTACCTTCAGCATAGGTGGTGACGGAATAATAACAGGAGTTTATGATAACGGCCGCCAGCAGCCTCTCGGACAAATTGCACTTGCAACCTTTGAAAACCCGGCAGGTCTTCAGAAGGTAGGCGCAAATCAGTTTGCACAGACAACAAACTCCGGTGATTTCAAGACAGGAAAGCAGCCAGGGAATGACGGTGCAGGCGTTTTAATTCCCGGAACACTGGAAATGTCCAATGTAGACCTTGCAAAGCAGTTTACAGAAATGATCATAACCCAGAGAGGATTTCAGGCCAATAGCCGTGTTATGACAACATCAGACGAAATATTACAGGAACTTTCAAATATCAAACGTTAATTAATTAAAAAGGGCTGTCCCGGTATTTAATCCCGGGGCAGCCCTGCATTCAGTTTTAAAGGAGGGAAAGTATGATACAGGTAACACGTATCAACAATACCCAGTTTGTAATCAATGCAGATTGGATTGAAACAGTTGAATCAACTCCTGATACAGTTATAACCCTCACCAACGGGAAAAAATTTGTTGTAGCTGAAAAGATTGAAGAAATAATAGACAGGGTAATTGAATATAAGCAGAAAGTTTTTTATCTTAACAGAAGGATTAATACTTCATCAATAAATGACGATAAATGACATAGAGTCTATCGTAAAAGGAGTGTCATATTTTGCAGGGCAAAACATTGTATACTATATTACTCTCCATTATAGCCGTTCTCACATTGGCTCTGGCAGTTATGGTGATTTTTGTATTTACTGCATTTAATGCTAAAACCGGAATATCTTCTTCCGCGGAAACGCCAAAACCATTAGTTGAACGTGCGGTGCCAAAGGAGGAACAAGTTGAGTTTCAGCTTTATGAGGATAGTAATGAAGCCATATTTAATATAAAAAGTACAGAAGCCCATCCTAACAGCTTTCTTATGGCCTCGGTATCCATAATATATGATGGGGGTAAAAGAAATAAGCTGGCCGAAGACCGCAAATTGCTTTTAGAAAAGAACTTAAGCATACTAAAACAGGCTTGTATAAAATATTTCATGAACCAAAGCTATGAGGACCTGGGTGGGGAAGATGCAATGGATAAAGCCCGTGCCTCTTTAAAAGTTACTTTTAATGAAATTGTGAGACCAGATGATTCGGAAGATATGATTATAATAGATGTAGTTTTTGATAAATGGATCAGACAGTAACAGGGGGGTAACTGGTGGGCGATATACTTTCTCAAAATGAAATAGACAGGTTACTACAACAGCTTAATACCGGTGAGCTCGATGTAAAAGAGTTTAAAATAGACACAACCGAGAAGAAGGTGCGTAATCATGACTTTCGTCGCCCGAGTAAATTCGCAAAAGATCATCTGCGCACTATACAGATTATTAACGAGAACTATGCGAGGCTTTTGACCAACTTTCTTTCTGGTTACTTAAGGACTCTGGTACAGGTGGATGTACAGACTGTCCAAGCTATGCAATACTCAGAGTTTACCAATTCAATAGCTAATCCAGCCGTACTGGGAATTATTAATTTTAACCCGATGCCCGGTTCAATAGTATTGGAGGTGAACCCCTCCATAGCCTATTCCCTGATTGACAGAATTTTAGGTGGCAGAGGATTTGCTATGGATAAAGTGAGGGGCTTTACCGAAATAGAACTGGCCATTTTAATGCGGCTTATATCTCAAATGCTGGGCTTGATGCGGGATCCGTGGGAAAATGTTATAAGTATCAAGCCAAGCCTTGACAGAATTGAGACAAATGCTCAGTTTGCTCAGCTTATGTCACCTAATGAAATGGTTGTATTAGTCACATTCACAGCAAAAATTGGTGAAGTAGAAGGTTTAATGAATCTTTGCATACCTCATATGACAGTTGAACCAGTAATGAGTAAACTTTCGACAAAACTCTGGTTCTCTCTTATAGAACATGGCTCAACCGAGGAAAGTAAAGAAACTATCGAGAAAAAGATAGAAGAGAGCAAGATTCCTGTTTCTGCGGTTTTAGGGAGAACAACCATCTCTGTACATGATTTTTTAATGCTGCAGCAGGGAGATGTTTTGTCCCTCAACACCGATGTAGATGGTAAGATAGAGGTAATTGTAGGAGATATGCTGAAGTTTTATGGAAAACCCGGAGCACGAAACAAAAGAATGGCAGTAAAGATTACTGATGTAGTTCGAGAGGAGGATTATTAATATGGGAGATATGTTATCTCAAGCTGAAATAGATGCCCTATTAAAAGGTACCGGTCATGAACCGGAACCACAGAAAGAAGAATCGCTATCCTCTGAACCAAAGGCACCAAAGGAGTTTATACTGACTCCTGAAGACAAGGATGCTCTTGGAGAGATAGGCAATATTTCTATGGGAACATCCGCCACAACACTTTATACACTTTTAGGGCAAAGGGTGAGCATTACAACACCCAGGGTTGAAGAAACAACCTGGGAAGAGGTTGTAAAAAAGTTCGATAAGCCCTATATTGCTGTTAAGGTTCAGTATACCCAGGGATTAAAGGGCTACAACCTTCTGATTATAAAGGAAGAAGATGCCAAGATAATCACTGACCTCATGATGGGTGGGGATGGTTTTGGCAATGTTGATGCGGAATTCAATGATTTGCATTTAAGTGCAATAAGTGAAGCAATGAATCAAATGGTTGGTTCTTCATCCACCTCATTATCCTCAATGTTTGATAAGCGTGTTGACATATCACCACCCGAACCAGCTTTGGTAGAGGTGGGAGAAGAGGATGAGAAAATCCGGATAGATAAGGACACCAGTATAGTAGTTATCCTTTTTTCACTTAAAGTCGGCGACTTAATTGACAGCGAAATTATGCAGATTCTACCTATTTCATTTGCAAAAGAAATGGCAAACAATCTGTTGCATAAAGAAGAAACTGATACACAACCGGCAGTGTCTCAAACAACCCAGACACCACCAGGCCGGCCTGTTGAGTTTCAAGCTGAAATGCCGCAATATCAGCAACAACCTCAACAAATGCCTCCGACCCAGCAGGGTTCATATGGTTCTCAGCCTGTGCAAGGATATCAAAAGCCGCCCCAGAGACAAGAATTCCAACAGCCTGTGAACGTTCAGCCTGTGCATTTTCAGAATTTTGATGATGGCATGGCTAGTGTTGAACGAAAAAACATAAATCTTCTTATGGATGTTCCTTTGCAAATTGCGGTTGAATTGGGACGCACCACCAAAAAAATCAGAGAGATTCTGGAGTTCGGACAAGGTTCAATTATAGAACTGGATAAACTGGCCGGAGAACCTGTAGACATATTGGTGAACGGCAAGGCAATTGCCAAGGGAGAGGTGGTTGTTATTGATGAGAGTTTCGGTGTAAGAATTACCGACATAATACATCCTTCAAAACGACTTTAGAGTAGAATAATGACGAAAAGACTTTCATTTTATCACAATATCAATTATAATTGATAATAGCTGATTAAAAGTGGTATATCTTTAATATGTTTATTTTTACGGGGAGAGGATATGACCTATGGCAAGTATACTGATCGTTGATGATGCCGCGTTTATGCGTATGATGATCAAAGACATCCTTTCAAAAAACGGTTATACTGTGGTTGGTGAAGCCGAGAACGGCATTAAAGCAATTGAAAAATTCAAAGAAGTAAATCCTGATCTTGTTATCATGGATATTACAATGCCTGAAATGGATGGAATCCAAGCTGTAAAACAGATTAAAGCAATAGATGATTCTGCCAGGATTATTATGTGTTCGGCTATGGGCCAGCAGGCTATGGTCATTGAATCTATCCAGGCCGGAGCAAGAGATTTTATTGTAAAACCTTTCCAGGCTGAACGTGTTCTGGAGGCCGTCAGAAAAGTTGTTGGCTAATCTGGCCCTGAAGAAGGGGGACTTCTATGTTTTTTGAGATGCTTGGAGTATTGTTTGCATTTGGAGCAATTTTACTGCTTTGTTATTATACTACCAGGATTATTGCCAAGAAAATGTCCGGCGGCACTAAAAACAAAAATATGAAGATAATAGAAACCCTTTCCTTGGGTCTTGATCGATGTCTTTATCTTATTCTCGTAGGGAATAAGTATTTTCTTTTTTTTGCCAGCAAAAAGGGTTTAGAACTTGTTTCAGAGATTAATACAGAAATACAGACTGAGGATTCATCGGAACAGGATGATACAACGAATGTATTTAATTTCAGGAAAATCTTTGATACCTATTCCGGATTGAGTGATAAAAAAGATAACGACTCAAGTGGGGGAGTTGAAGCGGAAAAGAGCAAAGAAACAGGGATTCAGCGAAACATTAATAGACTAAAGAAAATTAATACCAATAATCACTAAAGGGATGAATCATGCAAAAGAAAAAAGTAGTAATATGTCTAATATTGACTCTGCTATGTTTTGCTTTGCTAAGCACCGTTGTCTTTGCCGCCCCGGGAATTTCCATTTCAGATGATGGAATTACTATTAATTCTACTGATGACCCGGAGGAAATCAGTGCCAGCATAAAGCTGCTGCTACTCCTGACGGTGTTATCGGTATTACCATCAATTCTCATAATGATGACTTCCTTCACACGCATAATTATAGTTCTCTCTTTTTTGAGAAGTTCTATGGGCACGCAACAAACACCGCCCAATCAGGTGGTTATAGGGCTTGCTCTATTTTTAACATTTTTTATTATGTCCCCTGTTATAGCTGATGTTAATCAAAATGCTCTGGTACCATTTACTGAAAACCGTATTTCATTGGAAGAGGCTATAGATACCTCTGAAGATATAATAAAGGCTAATATGCTAAAACATACAAGAGATAAAGACTTAGCCTTATTTGCCAGTATAGCTGAGGTGGAGCCGCCGGAGGAATTGACAGATCTTCCGCTGACGGTTGTGACGCCTGCTTTTATGATAAGTGAATTAAATACGGCATTTCGGATGGGGTTTATGTTATATATACCTTTCCTGGTAATAGATATGGTGGTGGCCAGTACGCTTATGGCTATGGGTATGATGATGCTGCCTCCGGTGATGATATCAATGCCATTTAAAATATTACTGTTTCTTCTGGTAGACGGATGGAATCTTTTAACTGAAACCATTATTAAATCCTTTGTAAGATAGCTGCTTGAAGTGAGGGATAAAATTGGAACAATACCTGCTAGATGTAGCCAGAGATGCTTTATTAACTGTTATAAAGATTGCCTCGCCGGTACTTTTGATTGGCCTGGTGGTAGGTTTGACTGTCAGCATATTTCAGGCTACAACTCAAATTCAGGAGCAATCACTGCACTTTGTTCCTAAAATTTTAGCCATGATAGTTGCTTTGCTTCTCTTAGGTTCATGGATGCTCACTACAATGAAAGAATTTACTTTGCGAATGTATGACAGTATGCTTCGGTTTATTGGTTTGTGAGGTGCTGTAAAACAAGGGGGTAACCATGACCATCATACCCTTTGATATATTTCAGAATATATGGACTATATTCTTGCTTGTATTGGTTCGCATTACAGGTATGTTTTTCTTATCCCCCATTTTTGGCAGGAGGAATATCCCTAATTATTTTAAGATAGGTTTCTGCTGTGTTTTTTCCATTATTACGGCAAATTCTGTGCCTGTACCTCAACTGACTTATACATCTCTAACAGCGTATGCCGTTCTTATAGCCAGAGAACTTATATTAGGATTAATGCTGGGCTTTATCTCCTATTTGCTGTTTTCCAGCATTTATATTGCAGGTCAGCTAATAGATATGCGGATAGGCTTTGGTATGGTATCAGTGTTTGATCCTATCACAAACCTTCAGATTCCAATTACTGCTGACTTTTATGTTATAATAGCAACTGTAATGATGCTTATTACAGATGCCCATCATCTTTTAATACAGGCAATGGTAGACAGCTACAAGATTCTTCCCATAGGCGAGGCAGTATTTGATGGCGCTGCTATAAGTCAAGTTTTTAAACTATTCACTAATGTTTTTGCACTGGGATTTAAGATAGCGGCTCCTATAACAGTTTCAATTTTAATTACTGATATTTCGCTGGGGATTATCTCTAAAAGTATGCCTCAAATAAATGTGTTCATGCTGGGTATGCCTGTTAAAATAATACTTGGAATATCCATTATCTTAATTACTATCGGTGCTTTTAAGGGGATTGTGAATGTCATTATTCAAGGGACATATGAGGAGATGTATAATTTTCTGAGACAGGCGAAAGGCTCATGATTGATATTAACCTTCAGCTGTTTGCTGATACATCTGACAAAACAGAAAAAGCTACACCTAAGAAACGGCAGGACTTAAGGAAAAAAGGTCAGGTTATGCAGAGCAAAGAGTTGCCTACAAACCTGATTTTATTAATAATGTTTATTTCCATTAGAATACTTGGCAAAAGTCTTTTTACAGGTATCAGCAAAATTTTTAATATTTTTTTCACCCAAACTTCTGAATATAATCTGCAGGAACCTGTTGAAATTATGAGATTAGTTACTTTTGTGACTCTTGAAATTGTAAAAATGGTTGCACCATTTTTTATTATAGCCATTTTGGTCGGGGTTTTATCAACTTATGTTCAAATCGGGTTTCTGTTTACAACTGAAGTGATAAAACCAAAATTTTCGAAGCTTAATCCCATAAATGGACTGAAAAGAATTTTTTCTTCCAGGTCGGTTTTTGAGCTTATTAAATCGATTGTTAAGGTAATCCTGGTGGGATGGGTGGCCTGGAGCTCAATACAAAACGAGTTTATTAACCTGATGAAACTCATGGATCTTCCGCTTGTATCTGTTGCCGGCTACCTGGCTGATACAGCTCTTGGTATAGCAATTAAAATCTGCTTTGCTCTTTTGGTGGTTTCAGCTGTTGATTATTACTTCCAATTTCGAAAATACGAAAAGGATATCCGTATGAGTAAGCAGGAAGTAAAAGAAGAATACAAGCAAATGGAGGGAAATCCCGAGATAAAATCCAGAATCAAGCAGAAACAAAGGGAAATTTCCATGCGCCGGATGCTGAAGGATGTGCCGCAGGCTGATGTGGTCATAACCAATCCTACCCATTATGCTGTGGCAATTAAGTATGACACAAATAAAATGTCAGCACCATATGTATTGGCAAAGGGTGTGGATTTTATGGCGATACGTATAAAAGAAGTGGCTAAAGAGAATAAAGTATACATTATGGAGAACGTTGCGCTTGCCCAGGCATTGTACAATACAGTAGACATAGGTGAGCCTGTCCCGCCTGAGCTTTATAAGGCAGTAGCCGAAGTTCTTGCTTTTGTTTACGACCTTGAAGGCAGAAGACCTGTCTGAATAAATATACCTACACAAATGACTGTAAATTATGCTAAACTAATTAACAACAAATTGTTCTTATTTGAGGAGGATTTACTTGGTAAAAATTCCGGAAGAGATTTTAGAAATTATAAAAATCTTAGAAAGCAGAATAGGTTACACATACCGTAACAAACAATATGCAATAAACGCTCTTGTTCACAGTTCGTTTTCAAATGAAAACCATGGTTTTCCGGCTAAAAACAATGAGCGGCTGGAATTCTTAGGTGATGCAATTTTAGACTTTATCCTGAGTCTTATGCTTTATAATAATCCGAAAAATTTCAGTGAAGGCGAAATGAGTAAATTACGGGCCCTCATTGTATGTGAGGCATCGCTGAATGCGTGTGCCAGGAAAATCGGTTTAGGCGAGCTTTTAATGCTTGGAAAAGGCGAGGAAGCAAATGGAGGAAGAACAAGACCTTCCATCCTGTCCGATGCCATGGAAGCTGTAATAGGAAGTATTTATTTAGATGGTGGGATTGATGAGGCTGAGGGTTTCATAATGCACTTTTTAGGTGATATTTACAATAAGGCTGTTGAAGGCATGTTGTTTATGGACTATAAAACGGCGCTGCAGGAGGAGCTTCAAAAATCCGGTGATGTTCAGATCCAATATAAACTGATAGAGTCAACAGGGCCGGATCATGCCAAAACCTTTAAAATATCTGTTTTTACCAATGGTAAAGCCATTGGAACAGGTGTGGGAAGATCAAAAAAGGATGCAGAGCAAATGGCTGCAAAAGCGGCATTGGAGGATATGGGGAAAACCCGGTAGAGAGGAATTTTCATGAGAAGAACCCGCCACATAAATATACCAATCTTTATTCCCCACATGGGCTGTCCACATGCCTGCGTTTTTTGCAATCAGAAAAAAATCAGCGGTACACTTTCATTTCAGTCTCCGATGCGTGTTAAAAAGATTCTGGAAGAGAGTTTTTCTACAACAGGAGAAAATGACGATGTGGAGATAGCTTTTTTTGGAGGCAGCTTTACTGGCATTCCAGAGCATGAAATGATAACATATCTTGAGCTTGCCCAGCCATATCTGAAGGCCGGAAAAGCTTCGGGCATCCGGCTTTCTACCAGACCTGATACAATAACACCCCATATATTGAAGATTCTTAAAAGCTACGGAGTAACAGCAATTGAACTGGGAGTCCAAAGCCTGGATCCGGAAGTTTTACTTCAAAGTCAAAGAGGCCATAGTGTTGAAGATGTGATATCAGCCTGTTCATTGATTCACCAAAGTGGTATAAAATTGGGGATTCAAACAATGCTGGGGCTTCCTGACGATACCTATGAAAAAGCTCTGAAAACAGCAAAAGATGTTATAAAGTTAAAACCCCATATGATCAGAATATACCCGGCTTTGGTTCTCAAAAGTACTTTGCTGGAGGAATACTACTTAACAGGGCAGTATACCCCTCTTAGTCTGGAAGAAGCCATTGAATGGTGTACCGGCATTTTGCCACTATACAGAGAAGCAAAAATTAAAGTTTTAAGGATGGGACTTCAGGATTCCGACACCTTAGAAAGTTCAGTGGTAGCGGGCCCATATCATCCTGCCTTTGGCGAGTTGGTTGAATCAAGGATTCTATATAAGAGAATTACTAAATGGCTGGATATGCATCTTAACAATCAAAAGAGGATTATAATCAGGACACGCCCCCGGCTTCTTTCGAAACTGGTGGGGCAGAAAAGAACAAATATTAAAGGCATCAAAGAAAAATACCAACTACATGATGTAGTTGTCAAAACTGATCTTGAGGATGGAGAATTTGTGATAGAAGTGGAATAGTAATAATGGAGGGGTGGCAGTGAGGTCCATACACGTATCAAAAATAACTGAAGCTGTAGAGAACTTATGTATTGAAGCTAACCTTATTCTGAACCGGGATATAAGGGAAGCTCTTGAAAAAGCTGAAAAAGCTGAGGAATCCGAGACGGGGCGTTCAATACTTCAGAGTCTGATAAAAAATGCTGACATAGCAGCTGACGATAAATTGGCAATTTGTCAGGACACGGGAATGGTTATAATATTTGTTGAATTAGGCCAGGAGCTTCAGGTAACTGGCGGCAGCCTGGAAAATGCTTTGAATCAGGGAGTAAGACAAGGATATAAAAAGGGCTATCTGAGAAACTCAGTGGTGGAGGATCCTTTAAGGAGAAACAATACAGGAGACAATACCCCTGCCGTTATATATTATAATATAGTTGAGGGGGACCGTCTCACATTGCATATAGCTCCCAAAGGCTTTGGCAGTGAGAATATGAGCGCTCTGAAAATGCTTAAGCCATCTGACGGAGTAGAAGGTGTGAAAAAATTTGTTATAGATACTGTAAGGCAGGCAGGACCCAATCCCTGTCCTCCAATTATTTTAGGTGTCGGCATCGGCGGGAGTATGGATAAGGCTGCGGTATTGGCAAAAAGAGCTTTGATGAGACCTATAGATAAGCGTAACCCCGATCCTTACTATAAAGACCTGGAAGAAGAGCTGCTGGATTCTATAAATAGACTGGGCATCGGTCCGGCAGGCCTGGGAGGAAGAATTACAGCCCTGGGTGTGAATATTGATGTATATCCCACTCATATTGCCGGTTTGCCGGTGGCAGTAAATATAGGGTGTCATGTGACAAGACATAAATCGATTACACTTTAGAGGTGAGAAATGCGATGTGGAAATAAGAGTTGGCTGCGTCTATGTCATTGCTATGAATACACAATGTGGAACCTTTAGCCAATGTCATGCGTGCCGCTCAGGAATTTCATCCGGAAATTATTCGCGCCGCTCCGCAATCCATGCTCCGCTTCACGCATGACATCGGCAGCGGTTCCTCCGCGTTCCTCCATACTTAAATCCATTTATTGTGCGGGTATCGCGTGGGAATTCTGGGTCGTGCAACACCCCAATAACTGTCATCTTGAGCGCAGCACAGCGCCCCCAAACTGTCATCCTGAGCGCAGCGAAGCGGAGTCGAAGGATCTTTCATCTCAACTTATAAAATCCTTGCACCCGTCAATAAGAATTAAAAAATTTAGGAGAATAAAATGTCTGAAAAATACGGTACTCTGTATATGGTGGCAACACCAATCGGAAATCTTGAAGATATTACTTATAGAGCAGTCAGAATCCTGTCAGAGGTGGATTTGATCGCTGCTGAAGATACCAGACACTCACTGAGGCTACTGAACCATCTGGGTATTAAAAAGCCTTTAATAAGCTATCATGATAACAACCGTATCTCCAGGGCAGAAGAATTGGTGAGTAAACTAAAAAATGGCCAGAATATTGCACTTATAAGCGATGCAGGTATGCCGGGAATATCGGATCCCGGAGAAGAACTTGTGGCTCTCGCTGTATCACAAGGAATTGTTGTAACTGCTGTGCCGGGTTGTTCTGCATCATTAACCGCATTGGTACTGTCGGGGCTGCCTTCCGGGAGATTTGCTTTCGAAGGTTTCTTGCCTCAGAAACGTAATGACAGGGTCAAATTTCTTGAATCTATAAAATATGAAGATAGAACAATTATATTTTATGAAGGTCCTCACAGGATCAGAAAAACTCTGGAGGATATACTGAAAGTCTTTGGCGACAGACGTTGCAGTATACTAAGAGAACTCACAAAACTTCATGAGGAAGCCATAAGAGGTACAGTAAGCGATGTTGTTTCACATTTTGAGGATAAAGAACCCAGAGGTGAGTTTGTAATAGTAGTGGAGGGATCGAAAGAAAAGGCTTCAGATAATCCAAAACCTGATCTTTTATGTCTGACTGTTGAAGATCATGTTAAGTACTACATGACAGAAGGCTATGAACGTATGGACGCAATGAAACTCGCCGCAAAGGACAGAGGGCTTTCTAAACGCGATATATACAAATTATTAAACAGTTAATTTATAGTGCGCAGGGATTAGGTACAGCCATAATCTCTGTGTCTGTATCATTCAAAAGTGATTCCAGCCGATTTTGAAAAGCACCTTGAGAGCCATCCGGACTCTGACCCAGAACAATTAGATCAATTCCGTAGTGTTCTGCAAACTGGGCTATAGTTTCGGGAATTTTATCAGAATTAAGAATTGTAAGGTCTGCACCATACGACTTAGTCAAAGAAAAGAGGTATTCCATTGCTTCTCCGTCTCTTGAGTTATCTACAAAATTCCAATTCTCTTTTGTTACGTGTATGACATAAAGTTCACCGTCTTTTTTCTTAAGTTTGGCAGCAGCTTTAATGAGCCTTTCACATGCCTTTTGACGAGTGACACAGACTAATATGGAATCATAAGCATTCAAATTTACCATCTCCGGATATATATAAATTGAAAATTAATTATTCATCTGTCTGTATTATAACAGATAACCTTGAAAAAGTCTTTAATTCCAAACCGATATTTTGACATTTCAATTGCGAAACGATATCATCATTAGAAGATGGTAAAGGGACTGAAAGGTGGATGTAAATGAGGTTAAAGCATATTGTATGGGATTGGAACGGTACTCTTCTAAATGACGCAGAAGCCAGCTGTAACGCTGCTAATGAATTGTTTAAAAAGAGAAATCTCGGTTCGGTATCAATTGACATGTACAAAGATAAAATTGTGTACCCGGTAATTAATGTATATATTGAAGCCGGTTTTGATTTTAGTAATGAAAGTTATCAGGATGTTTGCGATGAATATATAGCCAATTATTTAAATAATTCCCACATTATATCCCTTCATAAGGATGCTCTGGCAGTGCTTAAACAGTTTAAAAATAAAGGTTTGAAACAGCATATTGTCTCTGCGTCTGACAGGGAAATACTGACTCAACAGATTCAAGACCATGGGCTTAGGTCATATTTTGTTAACATACTCGGACAGGATAATAATCGGGGCGACAGCAAGACCCTGCTTGCTGAAAAACTTGTCAGCCTGGTAAAATGTGAGCCTTCTGAAATGCTTTTTATAGGTGATACCATTCATGACTTTGAAGTTGCAAAAGAAACAGGGATGCGTTGCTGCCTGGTTTCTAACGGTCATTGCAGTGAAGAAAGGCTTAAGGCTACCGGTGTTCCGGTTTTTAGAAATCTGACTGAATTATTTGAGAACTATAAGGATTTTTTTTAAAAAACACATTAGCGGGAGATAAAAAATGAATTACATTGACTTAAGAAGCGATACAGTAACCTGGCCTACTGAAGAAATGCGAAAAGCAATGTTGAATGCCGAGGTAGGCGATGATGTATATGGCGATGACCCTACCGTAAATCGGCTGGAAAAGATAGCAGCGCAGGTTATAAAAAAGGAAGCGGCATTATTTGTGCCTACTGGTACAATGGGAAATCAACTGGCAGTATTTACTCATATAAGTCGGGGAGATGAGGTTATTGTACCGGAAGACAACCATATAGTTGCACATGAAGCCGGTGCTGTAGCAATAATCTCCGGGGGAAATCTAAGGTGCCTGCCATCTAAAAAAGGTATGGTTGATTTGGATAAAGTCAGAAACACAATTCGGTTTGCCGAAGATATTCATGAACCTAAAACCGGAGTTATTTGTACTGAAAATGCCCATTCAACCGGAATTGTTCATCCAATTTCCTATATGCAGGAACTTTACGGCATAGCAAAAGAGAATAACATTCCTGTACATTTAGACGGAGCCAGGATATTTAATGCTGCTTCGTATCTTAAGGTTGAAGCCAGCGAAATTGCCAGATATGCTGACTCGGTTATGTTTTGTCTGTCAAAAGGGTTATGTGCTCCTATTGGCTCGATTTTAGCCGGGACAAAAAGTTTTATTGATGCAGCCAGAAGAAAACGCAAAATTTTGGGCGGGGGCATGAGGCAGGCAGGCATTATTGCACAGGCGGGTATCATAGCACTTGAAAAAATGACAAAAAGATTATCTGAAGACAGAGAGCATGCGGTTTATCTGGCTGAACTGCTTAAAAAAATTCCCGGTGTCGAGGTTCATCCGGAAGATGTTCATATCAATATGGTTTTCCTCAGAATAAATAAAATCGTAGATACATCAAATCTCACAGAGTCTCTCAAAAAGAAAGGGATACTCATAAATCCCCCTGAGAACGGCAAACTGCGTCTTGTTACTCATTATTATATCAGCAGGAAAGAGGCCGAAACAGTTGCCGAAACACTGAGAGCATTTTTGTCAAATTGATGTTAATAAGAGAGTTTTCTGTTTCACGGTTTGACTTATCCGGCAGCATGGCTGCAGCAATAATATTCCTACATTCGCCGAACATATTTTCTTTTAATTTTATTCATGATATAATAAAAAAAGAACATATGTTTGGAGGGCTTTATGCATCTGCTTGAAAAACTTCAGATTCTGGCCGATTCCGCAAAATACGATGTTTCATGTTCATCCAGCGGCAGCAGTCGCAGCAATAAAAAAGGGCAGGTAGGGAATGCTGCAGTGGCGGGAATATGTCATAGCTGGTCGGATGACGGACGCTGCATCTCACTTTTGAAGGTGCTTTTCACCAATTACTGTATTTACGACTGCAAATACTGTGTGAATCGCATCTCAAACGATATCAGAAGGGCGAGTCTTACACCGGATGAGCTTTGCCAACTGACCATCGAGTTTTACAGGCGGAATTATATAGAGGGGCTTTTTTTAAGTTCAGCAGTATTAAAAAGTCCCGACTATACCATGGAACTGATTATTTCGGCTTTAAGAAAATTAAGATATGACTATAAATTCAATGGTTATATCCATGTCAAATCTATACCGGGAGCTGATTTGAGCCTTATTCATCAGGCTGGACTTCTGGCAGACAGAATGAGTATCAACATTGAACTTCCCTCTGTACACAGCCTTAAACTTCTGGCTCCGCAAAAGGATCACCAAACCATAATAAAGCCTATGTCATTTGTTAGTGAACAGATTCATGGAGCCAATGAGCTTACAATATATCGAAAAAAGCAAATGTTTGTACCTGCGGGGCAGACAACTCAGCTTATTGTAGGTGCCAGCCCCGACAGTGACTTAACTATAATTAGGTTAACTCAGGAGTTATATAATCGTTATAGACTTAAAAGAGTGTACTATTCGGCATATGTGCCTGTGAATAGTGACACCAATCTCCCCGCCCTTAACACCAACCCGCCGCTGTTAAGGGAACACAGAATTTATCAGGCAGACTGGTTGTTAAGGTATTACGGTTTTAATGCTGAGGAGCTGCTGGACGAAAAGCATTCAAACTTTGATACTAAAGTTGACCCAAAATGTGATTGGGCACTGAGAAATCTTGATAAATTTCCGGTTGAAATTAACCGTGCCCCTGTTGAAACTCTTCTCAGAGTCCCGGGCATAGGTTACAAAATGGCTCAACGTATTGTCAGAGCAAGAAAAGTAGCTCCATTGTCATTTGAAGATTTAAGAAGAATGCGTGTTGTACTTAAGCGTGCCAAATACTTTATTACCTGCAAAGGGGTATATTACGGCGATGTGGATATTGATTCAGGGAATCTGTATTCCATATTGTCGGAAAAAACATATTCAAAAGCTATTTACGGGCAGATATCTATGTTTGATTAGGTGGTTATAAATGATATATGTTACGGATGGTTCATTTGAGGGAATTTTAACAGCGGTATTTGAAGCATATGAAAATAAGGAAACTCCTGAAAGTATTGTATCACGGGATTTCTACCAAATATCCCTTGATTCGGTTGTAAGAGAAATTTCAAAAAATGATGAAAAATTTCGCAGGGTTTATAATGCCGTAGTAAATAAAATATCTCATAATGCTATAGAAACTATGTATAAAGCATGGCTCAGCCAGTATTGTGATATAGGCACAGCTTTATATAAATATATAAAAATCGGTCTGAAAATTGGAATAAAAGTATTATCATACCTGCAAAATCCTGATGTGCTCATGATTCATGACCTGGCACGAAAGGTCTCTTTCGAAGCCCACAGATTTCTAGGAATTCTCAGGTTTAAAAAACTGGGCAGCGGCTTATACTATGCGAAGATTGAACCTGATAACAATATAACCATGATTATTGCAGAGCACTTTAAAAACAGGTTTTCTGACCAGCCCTGGATAATTCATGATGCAAAACGGAGTATTTTTGCATGCTATGACACGAATCAGGTTATCTTTATTAATGAGGATATAAAAATCCATACAGATAATGATGAGGATAAAGCAATCGAAAAATTATGGAAAAATTATTTTAAGGCCATAACAATAGACGACAGAAGAAATCCAAAACTGCAAAAGAAATTTTTACCGGCCCGATACTGGAGAAATATGACTGAAATGCAATAACCAGGAGAGTGAAAACATTTAAGGAAAAATTTTCAGGATATGATAATTAGTTCATATTGAGCCACAAATAAAACTATGCTATAATAAGACCAGGAAAGATTCCTGAAATGTGCGTGATGCCTTAATTTTGAACCTGCTATATGTGACACGGGAGTCCGATTGTTTGTATACGTAATATAGGCCACAAGCTAATTCCGACAAGTGGCGCAAGCCATTTGCAACGGCGGTGGAAATATGAAATATACAATAGGGCACCCACCTGGTGCGAGCCAGGTGTCAAAATAGGCGAACGGCATTTTGGGATGGGCTGTTCGAAAGAACAGCCTTTTATTATGTTTTTTTACGCGTTCTGAGTGCTCGGGATGTTCTTGGTTTAGAAACCATGTTTCTTATTTCTTCTATAACAATGTTTGGTTTACCAAGATGGATATGCTCCCCGGCCCCTTCCACTTCAACAGATGATGATTCTGGAGAGAGTGTCAGTACATCTTTAGAGAGCTCCTGATAAACTCTGCCAAGCTGACGGGCTGAATACTCATTGATACCTTTTCTGATTAAATCACGTATAAACGATTCCCCTGCGGGATATAAAGCCCTGAGAGGAATGGGGGGGAAACTGCCGGCAGATTCTACCTCAGCTAGAATATTATCCAATTGGGATAATTCTTTTTGCATCGTGTCATAATGTTCTGTTTTTGAATAATGCTCAATAATATATCGCTTGTACCGATGGTCAAGTCGATATCCCCTGAAAGGAGAAACCAGGCGGTATATTCCTTTAGCTGCCTTATGCTGCATTTTCTTGGCCGTTTCAATCATATTCGGACATTCGTCAATGCTGTTTATGGCATCCATCCAGTCTGAATAACACAAAGGAAGCGGGTTGGTAAATAAAACACCCAACACCCTGGAAGGGTATTTGGCACAATAATATCTTGCATATAGTACTCCGGTACCGTTGGCTACAATATAAACAGGCTTTCTTATTTTTTCAAACTTAAGAATCATATTTAGTTCTTTAGCTACGCTGGATGCTGATATGTTTTCGCTTTCTGAGGTACTCCACCCATAACCCGGCCTGTCGATAGTAATAACACGACATTTTTGGCTTGCCTCATTTTGAATATGCCACCATTCAGCTTGTGAGCTGCCTATGGAGTTGATAATGACAACAACCGGTCCGCTTCTTCCTTTAATCCGGTAATATATTTTCTTACCGCCAGCAGCTGCAAACTTTCCCTCCTGGGAAGGCAGGTTAAACCACTTAACACTCCTAATGTTAGAAATTAGAATAAAAAAATATATCGATAAGAAAATAAAAATTATTATACCAAGAAAATAGAATAAGCCTATCATAAATTGTCTCCTCTTGTCTAACCATAATATGAGACATGAATTCTATATACTATATGCTAACATACTGTCGAAAAGGCTTCAAGAACCAAGTCATGGTCTCAGGATTTCCCGTATGGTGTTTTCAAGAAATTCTATCCGGCCCTCAAGTTCCTGAATACGCTCATTGAAGGCTTTGCTGTCAATAGTTTCATTCTCGTTCTTTTGTGTCATAAGTGTCTTTAAGTTGAAAGGAAAATGAAGTCCGTTTCCGAATAGCATTGGAGTAAGATCGCACTTAAAAGCTCTGTCCTTTTTGTAATTTGACTGATATCTGCACTTTAACAGGATATCACGGCCAACCAGATCGATTCTGGCTTCATCAGCAATGCCTTTTATATCACGGCTGATTCTCGAGAGAATCAAGGAGGATTTTAATGAACGTACTACATATGGGTTATTATTAATCAGAATAAGGCTATCGCTTCCTTGTCCGGAAGAACTGTTATACACCTCAAGTCCTTTAGAAAATTTATTAAGAACGGGATCAAATCTGTATATGACACTAACATCCTGGCCATCGTCCGGGGAGGCAAGAATATAAAGCAGTCCATCATCCGATATAACCGACTGCAACCTCAGTGATGCGCTGTAGGGAAACGGTGTGGTGATGGGTTTTGACGCTTTTCCACCGTAAAGTTTTCTATGTACTAAAAGGTTTATACCCTGAACATCTGTAAGGAAAAAGAGGTGAATATTTACATCATCTGTGCTGACTGTATAGCTCTGTCCATCCCGGATGATGACACCTAAAACCTCGGGCATCATACTTTCCGGGCCGTCAATTTTCTGGTATGTTAATAATTGCTTTCGATTATGAGATATAATGTAAAAAGCATGAACCGATCCTTCGGACTCTGCAAGACGAACGTTATACGGAGAATAGCCTTCTATACGACTCTCCAGTAAAACCTTCGGTTCTTTTTTCTCTTCACAGGAGTTAATATATAGTAGCCTCCCTGAATAATCCACATAGCAGGTACTTATGACATCGTTTGTTTCCAACAGAGCCGAAAAATCGCCGGTTGAAGTGTCTGACAATGAAAATGGAGGCCCCCATCTGTTCCCTTTATCCAACAGACTCATAAAAAGCCCGTTCTTATACCAGATACAGGTGGTGATACCCATACTGTTTTTTAACAGATGTCGTATATTTTCATTTGAGGGCACATCCCACAACTCCTTTAAAAAGAATAGAATTAGAAGTACATGTCTCCTTATTATTCATATTTATGTCCTGGAGTTAATATTACTCACAGTAACCAATTCATCTAAAAGGCATATTATGACAATGTGAAGGCAATTATTCTGAAATGGAGGACCGATAAAATGGGCTGTAAAGATCAAGTGGTTCCAGGACTTATATGCGGCGAAGACATATGCAAGCTACGGGAAGCCGTATGTGTTCATGTAGAAAAAGTATATGACAATTGCCGCGAGAAAGATTGTGTTGAGGATGCGGTTGTTGATTTTGTAGACAATGTACAGGATCTCATCAATAATGCAATCAAGGTAAAGACAAAAGACGCAGAAGTTGTGGCAGTATTGGCAGATCTTGAAGATGTCCCTTTCAAGAGAGGGTTTTTTACTGTTAATGTACGTTACAAGATACGTGTCGTATGTGAATTCTGCTATAAGGACGTTACAGGAAATATTGTCAACTCCAGTCCCAAGGTAGGTTTCGTATGGTTTTCAAAGACAGTGATTCTCTTTGGATCTGAGGGCAAAATCAAGATTTTCAAGAGTGTTGATTTGAACCAGCCTCTGCCTATGGTATGTGAAGGATGCAACGACGGTTGTGGAGGATTAGTAGAACAGGATAACCTTCCCATAATTAAAGTGGAGGTAGCTGAGCCTCTGGTACTGAATACCCGAATAAAGAGAGTACATGAAAGACATCATAAACATTTTGGGTGTGATGATGAACAAAACGAGGTAAATAATATCCTCGGACCTCAGAGGAGAGTTGTTGTCACTCTTGGTATTTTTTCAATCATAAAGCTTGTACGCCTTGTTCAGCTTTTGATTCCCGCCTTTAATTTCTGCTACCCCAACAAGGAGTGCATTGCTTCCACCGATGAGAATCCTTGCGATATCTTTGACAGCATCGAATTCCCATTGGATCAGTTCTTCCCGCCGCAGAAATTTGATTTTCCGGGTGTGGAAGACAATAAATGCTAAAAGGAAGGGCGAAAGTCCTTCCTTTATTATTATTTTGCTTTAGATGCAAATATTGCATAAATCCTTAACAAAATGTAGAATAGTATATAATAATAACAAATAATAGAAAGGTACATAGGACAAATGCGTAAAGTGGTGGGGGTGTTAGCACCAATAACAGTAATATTGGTTGCTTGGACTCTGGCTGTCAAGGCTGAGTCTTCCAGCGTTGCTGCACAATCCCTGATTATGGTTATGCCTTATGTAACAGCCTTCTTAGCCATATTTATGAGCATCTGGTACCAGAACAGCAATTCTTTTTATTTAGTCTGTTTTGCTTTGTTATCATATATCTTTATATATATGTCACAGGATCATCCTCCTATGCTGGTGGAAACCGTGACCATGCTTAGCATATTATTTCCTGTAAATGTTGTCTGGCTCAGTTTCTCTAAAGAAAGAGGCATTATAAGTACCTACGGGAGAAACAAGGCTATAGTTCTTCTGGCCCAACTTTTGTGGGTCTTTATCAGTTTTAGAATTAAGTCAAATGTTCCTGTTAGTCAGGACATAAATCAAGTTTATATAGGGATAAAAGTGCCTGCCATGGTTTTGTATATACTGGCGGTAGGACTCCTGTTATCATGCTATATTTTGAAGAAAAGATATATGGATCTTATTTATGTTGCTGTTCTAATAACATCAATAGTATCCTTCTACCTCTCAAACAGGATTATATTGGTTGCAATCTTTACATCAGCAATTTTTGTTATTATGGTTATTGCAATGTTTGATGTGTCGTATTCTTTGGTATTTTATGATACACTGACAGAAGTGTTATCCAGAAGAGCCCTTGAACACGAACTTTTGAAACTCGGGAGCAGAAAATATGCTATTGCAATGATAGATTTGGATTTTTTCAAGAAAATAAATGATAGACATGGGCACGATATAGGTGATGAGGTCTTAAAGATGGTGGCCTCAATTCTCAAAAACACCTTAAACAGAGCAAAGATATTTCGCTATGGTGGGGAAGAGTTTGTTGTACTATTTACCGGAAAGGGCTATAATGAGATAATGGCTCAATTAGAGCTGGCACGCAAAACTATTGAACAAAGACCATTTATTATAAGATCAGAAAACAGGCCAGCTGAAAAACCTGATAAACCTGGCGAATACTCAAAAGGCAAAGAAATAATTAATATTACAGTAAGTATGGGATTAGCCCAAAAAACAAACTTATTAAAAACCAGTTATGACGTTATAAAGAAAGCAGATGAAGCACTATATAAATCAAAAAGCTGTGGTAGAAACTGTATAACTAGTGCTTAATAATAACAGGAGGGTACCGATGAACACCATTCTTCAAGCCATTATTGAAAGTGAGGAAGAGGCCTCTAAACTTGAAAATGATGCTAAACAACAGGCTCTGCTGATCTTGGCCGAGGCAAGAAAAAAGGCCTCCGAGATATTGGAAAAGTCCCTGTTGGAGGGTGAAGCCTTATCAGAGGAGTTACTTCAAAAGGCCAGAGAAGAAGCCGAAGAAGAAGCCAGATTGCAAGCCGACTCCAAAAATAAGGCACTGGAACAGATCAGGTTAAAAGCTAAAGAAAGACTTAATGAAGCAGCAGATTACATTGTGGAAAGGATTGTGAATTAGTCGTGGCAGTGGTAAAAATGAATAAAATCGCTGTTTTAGGGCTTGCCCAGGAACGATCCGCTTTATTAAAGGCACTGTTGAAGTTTGGAGTTTTGGAAATAGATCAGAAAGAACCGGATGAGAATCTTGGTGATAGTGTATACAATCTGGATGTTGTTTCTGATTTAGCAAAAATAGATGAGAATATATCTGGGCTGGAGCGGGCAATAGATATACTGAGTCGCTATGCCCCGATAAAGAAACCCTTTCTGTCAGCCAGACGCATTATTTCCGAAGTTGATTATGATAAAAGGATTAATAAAAAAGACGAGATAATGAGCTATGCGGCTCAGATTAACAATGCTGAAGACGATTTGACAAAATTAAAAGCTGAAGAGAATAATTTGAGAAATCAGCTGGATTCCATTGAACCCTGGATTAGTCTGGACATGCCTTTGGAACTTACAGATACACGCTATACATTTATACAAACGGGTAGTCTGCCGGGAAGAACAGATTTAAAGTCATTTGAGGAAAAGCTGAAAAGTGAGTTTCCGGAATCGGAGCTGGTAATAGCAAAGAGTGAAGAAGACATACATTATGCGGTTATATTTGGCATGAAGACTTCTGAATCAGATATAATGGAGTTATTAAGAGGATGGGGATGGAACCGCATAACTATCCGTGATGGACAAGGTACCGCTCACGAAAGAAAAGAAAAACTAAAAGCCAGTCTAAAAAGACTGGAAAAAGAGCGGGAGAACAAAAAAGCTCTTATTATTGAGCTGGCTAAAAAGAGAGAAGATCTGGAGATTATTTCAGACGCTTTTCAAGCCGAAAAAGCAAGAATCGAAGCCAAAAGTCGTTTGCTTTCCACAAACAAAACATTTCTGTTAAAAGGTTGGCTTCCTGCCGAGCATTCGGAAAAGGTCGAAGAATATATAAACAAGCAATTCTGCTGTGCTGTCAGCATAGAAGAACCGGCCAGGGATGAAGAATTCCCTGTTCTGTTTAAAAATGGTCCAATCATTGAAGCAATTAACCCGGTTATTGAGATGTACGGTATGCCTTCAAGTCTTGAGATAGATCCCAGAGCCATTACTCTGCCTTTTTATATTTTTATGTTTGGTCTTATGCTGGGGGATGGCGGCTATGGCTTGTTAATTGCTTTAGCTACAGGTTTTGCACTGAAAAAATTCCGTATGGAGGATAAAACAAGGCAATTTGTTAAGCTCTTGTTTTTTAGTGGTCTGGCAACTATATTCGCAGGCTTCCTCTATGGTAGTTGGTTTGGAATAGCATCCCTCACCAAAACAGCCCTATGGATTGTTCCTACTGAACAAACCGAGCTTATGATGAGCTATTCTATTTTAATAGGGATAATTCATATGTTTTCAGGTCTTGTTATGAAGGGGCTGAACCTTATACGAAGGGGGCAAATCTTCGATGCCATCTGTGACGCTTTCTTTGTCATTATAATGTACAGCGGATTTATTATGATTCTTTTGCCCTTTGCTCCAGGCTTAACTATTTCAAGCGATAGCGCAATTGTTCAGGCAGGCTACAAAGTTTTTGTAATTGGTGTGGTTTTAGTTCTGCTGACCGGTGGCAGAAAATCTAAAAATATCTTTGGAAAGATTTTTGGTGGATTGCCGGGGCTTTATGATATAGTAGGCTTTTTCAGCGATTGTCTTTCCTATACAAGAATCCTTGCTCTGGGACTTGCCTCAGCTATTATAGGTGACATAGTAAATACTTTAGCAACATCCTTTGGAGGATTCATTGTTATAAGAGTTATACTTGCCAGTGTAATACTGGTTTTTGCTCATGCTTTAAACATTGGTCTAAATGCTCTTGGGGCATATGTCCATTCCTGCAGACTTCAGTTCCTGGAATTCTTTGGAAAGTTCCTGGAAGGCGGTGGAGTGGCATTTGAACCTTATAAAGCCAAGACAAAGTATATTGTGGTAGATTATGAATCAGCAGCGGTACTAAATTCCGGAACAAAAACCGGGATACTATAATTAATATTATCAGGAGGAAACACTATGGACTTAAAATTTGTCGATTTATTCTTAAACCCGAAAGTATGGGCATTTTTAGGTGCGGTTATCGCATTTATGGTTGCAGCTCTGGGCTCGTCTAAAGCTTGCGGTATTTCAGGACAGGCAGCAGCAGGTGTTGTTACAGAAGAACCCAGCAGATTTGCAGCAACAATGATTCTGCAGGCACTTCCTGCAACACAGGCTATCTATGGATTTGTAATTGCATTTATGATAGTCGGCAAGATACCAGCCGTTGAAACCCTCGAAACCGGCCTTGCACTAATGGCAACAGGGGTACCGGTTGGTGTTGTAGGATATATGTCAGCTACATGGCAGGGTAAAGTCTCTACGGCAGGCATACATCTGGTTGCCAAAAGGCCTGAAGCGCTTGGTAATGCAATCATTTACGCCCTTATGGTTGAGATGTTTGCTATACTGAGCCTTGTTGTTTCCATTCTTATGTTGAATCAAATATAAATTAGAAGGGGCTTTAAAAATGAATGGAGCCGAAAAAATAAAAGAAAGAATACTGGAAGATGCCAGAAGCCTGCATGATAAGATTATGCAGGAGGCTAATGCGCAAGCCGAAAACATTATTGCCGAGGCCGAGAAAGAGGCTTTCCAGAGGATGACTCTATTAACTGAGAAAGCCAAGGAAGAAGCAGCTCTTATTAAGCAGCGCTATAAGGCAGCTGAAAGTATGGAAGATAGAAAGAATATGCTTAAAGTGCGCCAGGAGTGCATTGATGAAACTTTTGAAGTGGCTTTACAAAAACTGTCCGATATGCCGGTGGACAAGTATAAACTCTTTATGGAAAGCATTATTCTTGAAACCGTAAAAAATGAAGACGGTGTTATAGTTTTTAATGAAAGAGATAAAAAACGTTTGGGTGAAGATTTTATTTCTGGATTAAACCAGAAACTCAAGGCTAAAGGTTTGTCGGCTGTATTAAGCCTGGCGAAGGATTCCCTGGATACGTCAGGTGGCTTTATTCTTCGCTATGGTGAGATGGAAGTAAACTGTACCTTGGAGATTATTCTAGACATGCAAAGACCAAACATGGAGACCGAGGTAGCAAAGATATTGTTTAATGAGTAGTAAAGGAGTTTGTATGGCCAGAATCAAAGAAGAGGGTTATGCATATGCCACAGCCCGAATACGTGTCAGAGAATCAAAGTTGTTGCCTTTAAACAGATTAGAGCGACTTTTTGATATCACTGATTCTGCTGATGCGATAAAACTTTTAGCCGAAGCCGGCTATTCCGGCCAGGACCCAAACGCCGGCAAAGAGGGTACGGAGGATATTGAAAGATTTCTTTCCTCGGAGCTTAAGAAGACCTATGACTTCATCGGGGAAATTGTTCCCGACCCATTGGTAATTAACCTTTTTAAGAAAAGGTATGATTATCTTAATGCTAAGCTCATATTGAAAGCTGAGTTCTTACGGATTGATGTAAAGGAAACTATGTCTGAATTGGGCACCATTGAGCCGAAAAATCTTGCTAAAATGATGACTGACAGAAAATTTGAGGATGTATCGGAAATATTCAGCCAGGCTGTTACAGCAGCTGAAGAGGCCTTTAATAAAACAGGAGATCCTCAGCTTATTGACTTTATTCTGGATAATGCCAGCTATGCTGAAATGATGGCTGATGCAGAAAAAAGCGAAGATCCTGTCTTGATAAAACTGGTAAACATGCTGATTGATACAGCCAATATTCGGATATTTATAAGGTCAAAGCTGCTTAAAAAGCCGGAGGATTTCATACGTAAGGCCTGGATAAAAAACGGAAGTTTTAAAGAGGAAATGTTTGAAGAAATGCTGAAGGAAGGGCTGAATAAGTTATTCTCACTACTTAAAGATATTGGCTATGATAAACTTGCAATACAGCTCAAAGAGGCAGCTCATAATGAAGACGGCATATCAGAAATTGAAAAAATATTGGATGATTATATCACGTTGTATTTAAAGGAAAGCAAGTACGTGGTTATGGGCGTTTCGCCAGTTATCGGATATTTGTTTTTCAAGGAGACTGAGATAAAAAATGCCCGGCTGATCATAACGGGCATAAAGAATAAAGTTCCAAGGGAAACCATTAGGGAAAGGCTGAGGTTGGGTTATGCATAAGATTGCAGTCATAGGCGATAAAGACAGTATCCTGGGATTTAAGGCAATTGGCTTTGACATATATCCCACCAAAGACAATGAGGAAACGGCAAACTTACTTGAAAGTCTTGTTGCTGATGGATATGCACTGATATATATTACCGAAGATAAAGCTTATGGTATTATGGATGAAATATCTAAGTACAGAAGCAGTTACTTTCCAGCAATTATTCTTATACCTGGCAGTAAAGGCTCATTGGGAATTGGTAAGAAATTTGTTAAGGAGAGTATTGAGAAGGCGGTCGGCGCTGATATTTTAGCTCAGGATGACTAAAGTTGACAAAATTCAAATTCGGGTTATCCCGGATGTTTGAAAGGAATGGAATGATGATGAATCAAGGCAGAATCGTCAAGGTGTCAGGACCTTTGGTTGTGGCAGAGAACATGCGTAACTGTAATATGCTGGATGTTGTGCATGTGTCGGAGATGAATTTAATAGGAGAGATCCTGGAAATCCATGAGGACAAGGCCTCCATTCAGGTTTATGAAGAAACCTCAGGTTTGGGTCCGGGGGAACCGGTAGTGACTACCAATGCTCCATTGAGTGTTGAATTGGGGCCCGGCCTCATAGAGAATATATTTGACGGCATTCAAAGACCGTTGGAAGCTATGCGAGCCGCTACAGGGGACAATATAACCCGTGGTATTAAATTACAGGCATTAAGCAGGGAAAAGGAATGGGATTTCGTCCCGACTGTCATGCCGGGAGACCAGGTTCAAGCCGGTGACATTATAGGGACTGTTCAGGAAAATGAAGTTTTTGAGCATCGTATTATGGTGCCCTACGATATAGAAGGAACAATTGAATCAATCGAAAAAGGAAGATTTACCATTGATACTCCTGTGGCAAAGGTCAAGACTAAAAACGGAAATACCGTTGAATTGACAATGCTGCAAAAATGGCCTGTCAGAAAAGAAAGACCATATAAGGAAAAACTGTCACCAAATGAACCGCTTATTACCGGGCAAAGAATAATTGATACCCTGTTCCCCATTGCATCGGGCGGGGTAGCTGCTATTCCGGGGCCTTTCGGAAGTGGAAAAACTGTTGTTCAGCACCAATTGGCCAAATGGGCTGAGGCTGATTTAGTTGTATATATAGGCTGCGGAGAGCGTGGTAATGAGATGACCGATGTTCTTATGGAGTTTCCGGAACTGAAGGATCCAAAAACAGGTCATCCCCTTATGAAAAGGACGGTTCTTATTGCAAATACATCAGACATGCCTGTTGCAGCCCGGGAGGCATCTATTTATACAGGAATAACAATTGCTGAGTATTTCAGGGATATGGGATATACCGTAGCCCTGATGGCTGACTCTACCTCCCGTTGGGCTGAGGCTCTACGTGAGATGTCAGGGCGCCTGGAAGAAATGCCTGGTGAGGAGGGTTATCCCGCATATCTGGCATCACGTCTTTCCCAATTCTATGAAAGGGCCGGCAAAGTAAAAACGCTGAGTTCCGGGGACAGGATAGGAGCAATCAGTGCCATTGGTGCTGTATCACCCCCGGGCGGAGACTTATCCGAGCCAGTTACGCAGGCTACATTAAGAATAGTAAAGGTATTCTGGGGCCTTGATTATAATCTGTCCTACAGGAGACACTTCCCGGCCATAAACTGGCTGCAGAGTTATTCTTTATACCTGGATAAGCTTGATGAATGGTACCGGGAGAATGTTTCAAGGGACTGGAATAAGTACAGAAGTGATATGATGCGTATTCTGCAGGAGGAAGCAGAGCTTCAGGAAATTGTACAATTGGTAGGTATAGATTCCTTGTCAGCTACAGACCGGGTAACATTGGAGGCAGCAAGGTCTATCCGTGAAGATTATCTGCAGCAAAATGCCTTTAATGAAGAAGATACCTATACAACACTTGATAAGCAATTCAGAATGCTTAAGATTATTCTGGCATTTTATGAAAAATCCCAGGAAGCAGCTAAAAAAGGCGTAGATATTAATAGCCTCTTTTCAATGCCTGTAAGGGAAAAAATCAGCAGAATGAAATATATACCGCAGACAGAGGAAGGCAAGCCCTTTGATGAAATAGAGGAGGAGCTTTCCAAACAGATTGAATCTCTTATTGGCGGTTAAGGCAGGCAAATCTGCCGGCAGGTTAATCCTGCTCCATAAGAAAGGAGAAAGGCACAATGCTGAAAGAATATCGATCGATTGCTGAAGTTGCCGGACCATTGATGCTGGTTCGAAATGTAGAAGGTGTTACCTATAATGAATTAGGAGAGATAGAACTCGTAAACGGTGAAATCAGACGCTGCAGAGTTTTGGAAGTAGATGGGAATACCGCATTGGTACAGCTTTTTGAAAATGCTGTAGGTATAAATCTCTCTAACAGTAAGGTACGCTTTCTTGGCCGTAATCTGGAGATGCCTGTTTCTATGGATATGTTGGGCAGAGTATTCGATGGCCTTGGTAAGCCTATCGATGGCGGACCAGCGATTATTCCCGATAAAAGAGCTGATATTAACGGTCTTCCAATGAATCCAACTGCAAGAGATTACCCTAATGAGTTTATTCAAACTGGAATTTCAGCTATAGATGGGTTGAACACTCTTGTAAGAGGACAAAAGCTTCCCATATTCTCTGCGTCAGGTTTGCCCCACGCTGATTTGGCTGCTCAAATAGCACGCCAGGCAAAGGTTTTGGGAACCGACAGCAAATTTGCCGTTGTATTTGCGGCTGTAGGTATTACATTTGAGGAAGCCGATTTCTTTATCAGTGACTTTAAGAAAACCGGTGCCATAGAAAGAGCAGTTCTTTTCATGAATCTTGCCAATGACCCGGCTGTTGAACGTATTTCCACACCACGTATGGCTTTGACTGCCGCTGAATACCTGGCCTTTGAAAAGGACATGCATGTTCTTGTTATTATTACCGATATAACAAATTATGCAGAAGCTCTCCGTGAGGTATCGGCTGCCCGTAAAGAAGTTCCCGGACGCCGCGGATATCCAGGATATCTATATACAGATCTGGCTTCACTGTATGAACGTGCAGGACGGATGAGGGGTAAAGATGGATCAATAACATTGATTCCAATACTCACCATGCCGGAGGATGATAAAACCCACCCTATTCCTGACCTGACAGGGTATATCACCGAGGGCCAGATAATATTAAACCGTGAACTCCATAAAAAGGGTTTAACTCCGCCAATAGATGTATTGCCTTCACTTTCCCGTCTGAAGGATAAAGGTATAGGAGAAGGCAAAACCCGTGAGGACCATGCCGACACAATGAACCAGCTGTTTGCAGCTTATGCAAGAGGTAAGGAGAGTAAGGAATTAGCAGCAATTCTGGGTGAGGCAGCTTTAACGGATATAGACAAACAATACGCAAAGTTTTCCGATGAATTTGAAAAGCAGTACGTATCCCAGGGCTATGAAACAGACCGGAGTATAGAAGAGACATTAAATTTAGGGTGGAAGCTCTTATCCATTCTGCCTAAATCAGAGCTCAAACGTATAAAGACCACCATGATTGAAAAGTATTATCCGGATAAAAATGAATAGATATATTCCGGTTAAGTGAGTTATAAAATATAAGTTTAAGGAGTAAACCATGGCAAGGCTTAATGTAAATCCTACCCGTATGGTGCTGACAAATCTCAAAAGAAAACTTAGAACAGCAAGACGGGGCCATAAGCTATTAAAGGACAAGCGTGACGAGCTGATGAAAAAGTTCCTGGCCATTGTCAAAGAGAACAGGAGGGAACGTGAATTAGTTGAAAAAATGCTCAAGGATGTTTATTCCCGGTTTATTATGGCCAGGGCTTTAATGAGTGATACCCATCTGGAAGAAGCCCTGATTTTTCCGAAGCAGAAGGTTACATTAAAAGCTTCGTCAAAAAATATAATGAGCGTTGAGGTGCCTGTTTTTGAGTTTTATACACAAGGCCAGACAGGTGATGATGTTTTCCCATATGGCTTTGCTGCAACTTCAGGTGAATTGGACGGTGCCATGATAGCCCTCCAGAAGGTCACTCCCCATTTATTGAGGCTGGCTGAACTGGAAAAAACCGCACAGCTTATGGCAGACGAAATAGAGAAAACCCGTCGGAGGGTTAACGCACTTGAATATGTTATGATTCCTAATATTGAAGAAACTATAAAGTACATTGTAATGAAACTTGACGAAAATGAGCGGGGCAATATGATCCGCCTGATGAAAGTCAAGGACATGATGCTGGAAGAGGCGCATCATTTTAAAGAAAGAATGGCACAGCAATCATAAAGTATATGTTTAATTAATAAATATCTTTTGTATTCTTGGCAGATAATCGGCAGATTGTCTGCCATTTTTATCCATAGCCTAATAAGACAAAGAAAAAAACGGTTTTAAAGCCGGTTTCAAAAAAAATAAACACTTGGTTCAACTCTGACAGGTTTGACATAATTTATGCTATTGCCATATGTACAGATTCCACACAAGAATAAAATAACGAATCAGGCAGGGAATTTTGGGAAAGCCTTGATTGGTGGGGATATTGTTTGGATATAGTGGACTTATCCAAGTTAACCATACAATTCTTACGGAATTAATGGTATAAATCAATTAAAAGAGTATAAAAAAGGGGTGGTTTTTGGTGGTAAAAATAGGTATTAGACCTATTATTGACGGAAGAGAGGGAGAAAATGGTATCCGTGCAGGTTTGGAAGGACAAACCATGGCAATGGCTAAAGCGGCTGCTGAGCTAATTACCAGCAATTGTAAAGATCGCTTTGGAAACCCTGTGGAATGCGTGATTTCCGACACTACAATCGGTGGCGTATATGAAGCCGCGCAATGTGCAGAAAAGTTTGCAAGAGAAGGAGTATGTGCTACTTTGTCAGTTACTCCATGCTGGTGCTATGGTATGGAAACCATGGATATGGATCCTTTAATGCCGAAAGCGATATGGGGATTTAACGGAACCGAAATGCCGGGTGCCGTGTATTTGGCGGCCACGATGGCTGCACATGCACAGAAAGGCCTGCCAGCTTTTTCAATATACGGGCGAGATGTGCAGGATTCAGATGACAGTACAATACCGAATGATGTAGCCGAGAAGATACTGCGCTTTGCGAAAGCAGCTGCGGCAGTCGGTCAGATGAAAGGGAAAAGTTATCTTTCTTGTGGTAATGTTTCAATGGGCATAGTCGGATCAATGGTGGATTCAGCATTTTTCCAGGATTATCTGGGCATGCGGTGTGAGCAGGTTGATATGACTGAGTTTGTCCGCAGAATCGAACTGGGCATATATGATAAGGAAGAATATGAGAAGGCCAGACGATGGGTAAATGAAAAATGTAAAGAAGGCATTGACAATAATAAGTATCCGTCGGACAGGGCGAGAAAAGATTGGGAATGGGAATTCACAATAAAATGTGCTCTGATTGCCCGGGATTTACTTGTAGGAAATGATAAGCTGGTGGAATTAGGTTACAGGGAAGAGGGACTTGGAAGAAACGCAATTGCCGGTGGTTTCCAGGGACAGCGGCAATGGACTGATTATTTCCCAAATACTGATTTCCCAGAGGCTATCCTTAACAGCTCGTTTGACTGGAACGGTATAAGAGCACCCTATATTTTTGCGACAGAAAATGATTCTCTTAACGCAGTTTCCATGCTTTTCGGACACCTTCTTTCTAATACGGCTCAGGTTTTTGCAGATGTACGAACCTTCTGGAGCCCAGAAGCTGTAAAAAGAGTGGCTGGCATCGAACTTACAGGTTATGCAGAAAACGGTATAATTCATTTACTCAATTCAGGGTCTGCAAGTCTTGACGGTACCGGTGAACAAGAAAGTAACGGCAAACCTGTTATGAAACCTCATTGGGAAATTACTCAGCAGGATGTTGACAGATGTCTGGAGGCAGTAAGATGGTGCCCGGCAAATAAAGGCTATATGAGAGGCGGCGGATTTTCAAGCTGTTTTAAAACCCGAGGTAATATGCCTGTAACAATGACAAGATTAAACCTTGTAAAAGGGCTCGGACCCGTACTGCAATTGGCTGAAGGATATACGGTTGAACTTCCGGAAGATGCGCATAACATATTGAATGAACGCACAGATCCCACATGGCCTACCACTTGGTTTGCACCACGCCTGAACGGCAAAGGAGTATTCAAGGATGCATATTCTGTCATGGCAAATTGGGGGGCAAACCACAGTGCATTGAGCTATGGACATATCGGAGCCGACATTATTACTCTTGCTTCAATGCTTCGGATACCGGTAACCATGCATAATGTTGATGAAAAAGATATTTTCCGACCGGCTTCATGGTCGGCATTCGGCACCGTAAATATTGAAAGTGCAGATGTTTTGGCATGCAAGAACTACGGGCCTATATACGGATGAAAACTGTAAATATCTGATTCTACTGAAGAAGCTGAATGTGGTTACTAAGGCCTGTCATTCGGCTTCTTTCTTATTAAAGCCATATAACTGGGTGGCAGAACTGTTAAAAACAACTCGGGACTCTCATTGAGTATATTATAATACACGCAAATTACGGTCAAAACAATTAGAATATTGAACGAAATGACTGACATAAGTCATAATTGCCACTGAGACAGATTGATTACTTTCAATACTTATGTTAATCTAAGAATGATGTATGAAAAATGTGGTATTGCACAGAATATCTTGTGGTATTACAGGTTAAGGAAAAGCGGATTGATGGAGGGACAACAATGATACATAAAAAGATGCTTATTGATGGTGTGTGGACCAGTGGAAACGGAAATGACCTTTTGGAAGTAGTTAATCCTGCAACAGAAGAAGTATTTGCCCATGTACCCAAGGCTACAAAGGAAGATGTACAAGACGCTGTTAATGCAGCGGACAAGTCTTATAAGAGCTGGTCCAAACTTTCACCGTTTAGAAGGGGCGAAATCCTGAGAAAAGCAAGCGAAATCGTTATAAGCCGTTCAAAGGATATCGGCGCTTTGATGACGCAGGAACAAGGAAAACCCCTGGCAGAAGCCATTGGAGAAGTTAATAAAGGAGCAGAGATACTTCGCTATTACGCAGAGGAAGGCGAGCGTATCTATGGCAGAATTATCCCTAATTCGGAAGATAACATGGAAAGCCGCGTTATCTACCAACCCGTGGGCGTTGCGGCAGCCATATCACCATGGAATTATCCCATTGAACTTCTGGCATGGAAATTAGGTGCTGCACTTGCTTCGGGCTGTACTATAGTATGCAAACTCCCATCTGAAACGCCACTATCACCCCTTGCATTTATAGAATGCGTAGTTGAGGCCGGGGTACCCAGAGGTGTAATAAACGCTTTGACGGGAGCCGGTTCGGTAATTGGTACGGAAATTATTAGGAACCCGAAAGTGAAGAAAGTGGCATTTACCGGATCAACCGCAACAGGTAAGCATGTACTGAAGAATAGTGTCGATACATTGACAAAAGTGTCTTTGGAACTGGGCGGCAGTCTTCCTATGGTTGTTTGCAAGGACTGTGACATGGAATTGGCAGTAGCAGGTGCAGTCCGGCGATCCTTCCGCAATATGGGGCAGATATGCATTGCGATAAACAGGATATATGTACACAGGGAAATATATGAAGAGTTCTTGCAGAAATTTGCTGAAAAAACGCAAATGCTTTCCATAGGTAATGGTCTTGCAAAGAAATGCGATCTTGGGCCCATGTGCACGAAAAAGGGAGTTGAGACCACTGCAAGACACGTTGAAGATGCCCTTGCCAAAGGAGCACGACTATTGTGCGGAGGTAAAAAACCTGAGGGCAATGAATATGAGAAAGGTTACTTTTTCGAGCCCACCATATTGGCTGACGTTAACCACAGTATGCTGGTGATGACCGAGGAAACATTCGGGCCACTGGTGGGTGTGATGCCGTTTGACACTATTGAAGAAGCTATAGAGCTGGCTAATGACACTGAATATGGGCTGGCAGCCATGGTCTATACACAAAGTCTGCATCTTGCCGAAAGGCTGGCACGGGAAATAAATGCTGGTAATATAGCAATAAACAATCCAGATGCCGGCGTTATCAATGCCCCTTATGGAGGATGGAAAGACAGTGGTTTTGGCCATGAACATGGACCTGAAGGCTTATATGAGTATCTGAATATCAAGCATATACGTGTACGTTATTCATAATTAGCAAACCCAATATATCAATAATCTGTTCAGATATCAGAAATAATAACTTTTACACCTTTTTCCCGGAAAGTATCAATGGCCTGCCTGTTTAAGCCATTATCAGTAAAAAGATAATTGATCTGATCCGGTCTGGCGGTAATGGCAGTACCGCCTTTTTTATATTTGGAACTGTCCACTAAAACGCATGATTCAAGACAGGATTTTAAACAAGTAAGATAAAGATCAACTGCAGGGAAGGCTGTGGTAAAGCCATGTATTTCATCGAAACTGGAAGCACCCATAAACAATTGATCTGCCCTTATGTAATTCATACTCATGCTGGATAAAATCCCGTTGACTTCGTACTCGTTGATATCAAATGTCCCACCCAGCAAAATAATCTTAACGCCGGATGAATATTGGAGCTCATTGAATACGAGTATGGAATTGGTAATCACAGTAATATTCATATTTTTGATATATTTACATAGCTCACAAACAGTAGATCCGCCAAGGAGAATTATGGTTGAATCCTCTTTTATGAGTTTTGAAGCGGTACGGGCAATCATCATTTTTTTCTCTTTGTTGATATTTGCTCGTTTCATGATATCTGAATTCAAGTGTGATTGCATTTTTGGATTGGGCAATGCAGTTGCACCGCCGTGATACCGGTTGATGAGTTTCTTTTCCGACAGGTCTTTCAATATCCTTCGGGCAGTGCTTTCACTGCATGAAAACTCGATGCATATATCCTCGACCGAAACGCTTCCCATATTATATATGAAATTAACAACATCCTTTTTGTTGACCATAAGTGCTCATTCCTTTGAATTATATTATAAAAGTTTATCATGTTTTCCTGGCAATAGCAATAACGGCTGGAATTTAGTCAGAAATATGGTCAAAATAACATGGGATTTGATTTAATGAATGATATTAGTCAAATTTACCGTCATAATGCATTGATAACGATTAGTAATTGTGTTAACCTATACATAATAAAAGTAAAAATATGCAAGTCGACAGTTAAAAGAACAAAATTTAAGCAAAGGATGGTAAGCAATAATGAAATGTGTAGTAAACGTTAATAATAAGCAGCCGGATGAAGATCCCCGTTCTTTGAGGGCAAGAGTAATTAATCGGGATAAACAGGTATTAAGGGACACATATTTTCTTATCGATGAGGACAATAGCCCGACTAAAAGGCTTAAAATGGGGTACACAACTATTTATCCCACAGGCTCCACAACAGGCCATACCCATGCCGACATGGAAGAGGTTTATTTTGTCATATCGGGTGAAGGTGAGATGGTTGTGGGAGAAGATCGGTTTGAAATTCGCACAGGAGATGCGCTCTATGTTCCGCCTAATGAATTCCACACTACTTACCAGAAAGGTAATCTGCCATTGGTTGTATTATGGGTCACTGGTAAAATTGACTGATGCATAACTTAAAGTTTTTCATTGTTAGTCTGGCTTATAGCAATAATAATGAAAGGAGAGTATGAATACACACGGTTTTTGCCAAGTGTTATTCAAGCAAATGATATGAAATACTTAGCGGGAATAGATGTTGGCACTACAGGTGTAAAGTGCATTATTATAGGGCAGGATGGAAAATTGCAATCTTCCTGCACTGAGAGCTACCCCTACTATACTCCTAACCCCGGATGGTCGGAACAGGATCCCTCCGATTGGTATAAGGCTACGAAGGAAGCTATGAAGAAGGCAGTTGAAAAATCCGGTGCTGATAAAAAAGATATCATCGCACTGGGTTTTTCCGGACAGATGCATGGATTAGTCGCACTCGACGATAATGATAACGTTATCCGGCCGTCAATCCTTTGGAATGACCAACGCACCGATGAAGAATGCAAAGAGATTATAGCGGCTGCGGGAGGGCTTGAGAAACTGCTGGATATGACCAACAATACTATGCTGACCGGTTATACAGGCGGAAAAATACTCTGGCTAAGGAAACATGAACCTGAGAACTTTAAGAGGATGCGTTCCTTTCTTATGCCGAAGGACTACGTAAGGTACTGCATAACGGGCCAGAAGGCTACCGATGCATCCGATGCATCCGGCACAGGGCTGTTTGACGTTGGTAAAAGGAAGTGGAGCGATCAGCTTATAAGCATTTTGGGATTGGACAAAAGCATTTTCCCAAAAGTATACGAATCTGATGAGGTAGCGGGGTATGTATCTAAAGATGCGGATATCGGCCTTGCTGAAGGTACACCTGTATATGCCGGCGGAGGCGATGCCGTCATACAGACAACCGGGATGGGTATAGTAAAAGAAGGGACGATTGGCATAATCATAGGCACATCAGGTATTGTATCTATGTCGCTGGATAGTTTCGGCAGGAACACAGGCGGGCTTTTGCAGTATTTCTGTAACAACGACAGAAACAAGTGGCAGGCATTTGGTTGCCAGCTTAGCTCAGGTGGTTCTATGGAATGGGTTCATGATTCACTCTATCCCGGCGAGAGTTTCAAGGATTTGGACGCAATTGCGAGTAAGAGCCCAGCGGGTTCAAATAACCTTTTATTTCTGCCGTACCTCACTGGCGAGAGATGTCCTTATGCCGATCCATACGCAAAGGGAGTATTCTTTGGGCTGACGAGGTCGCACGGAAAAGGGGATATCATAAGGTCAGTAATGGAAGGCGTAACGTTAGGTCTCAGGGATATATATGAACTGATACTGAATGCGAACCCGAAGATGAAACCAACGGAAATCATATCCTCAGGTGGTGGAAGCAGAAGTCCGCTGTGGCGTCAGATTCAGGCAGATATCTTTGGTCTGCCAGTTAAAACGCTTACCGGTGCTGCAGAAGGCGGTGCTTACGGAGCTGCCATTGTTGCAGGAGTAGGTGCGGGTATTTGGAGAAATATTGAGGATGCAGCAGAATGCCTTGAAGATGAGACACTAACCATGCCAATAGAGGAGAACTCGAAAGCATATGAAAAGCTATATCCTGTATACCGTGGGCTGTACAGTGATTTAAAGAATCGGTTCAGAGAACTGGGGTAAGATTATACATAGGGATGAGATGATCTGGGTCCTGCTCGGATTCTTGGTTTCATGAAACAATTTTTTCAATATTAAGATATAAGCCGCTCTTTTGAGCGGCTTATTGTATTTCTTACTAAAGTGTCTTGGCGTATTCGCCTATTTTTTTATCCATGTTTGTTATGTGTCTGGTAAGCCAATTTATAACCATTTTATTGGCGTTAATTATAACCAGAATATTGCCTCCAGACTCGTTATAATCTTTCTTTAACTTGGCAAGATCATTGATAAAACTTGCATGTGCTTTCTTCTGCGCATCAATCTCAGGGTAACGAATTTTTTCCATATAGGCTTCTTCATCTTTAAAATGCAGTTTTGTGTATTCATCCAAAAAATCCAGCATTGAATCAATATATTCTTTTGCTCTCTGTTGTTTTCCTGCTTCGAAAAGCCCATTAGCTTTTTCAAACCATATTTTGTGTTGTTCATCAATTGTTTCAACACCTACTGATAAACTAGGAGTCCATTTTATTGACATTATAAGCCCCCCTTTTGGTTAATTATATTAATTATATAGAATTTATAGGACTAATTCAATAGATGCGCCAGAAGAATGCCGTATTTTGTTATTTCATGTATAAAGATGTAAGAGATAATGATTAAACTGAAAAAGGTACGGATTTGCTAAACAGAGGCAAAGAGAAAATCGGGCTGATGCAGATTGTTTGCCTGTTCTGAAACAGCCCGCTTATATGTCTACGGTTGTTAAAATTTCCTGCTTGAGCCTCCATGTATTCGTCCTGAAGAGGATCTATGAGTACTTGAATCTGAAGAGGAGCTTTTGGGTTTTGCACGCCTGTCAAGTTTTGAATAAAGGAAGATATCTCTGCTGATAGTAATATTAAGGCTGTCCTTTCTCACATAACTTGAAGCTGCAGGCTGAAAACGGACACTTTTGAGCTTGCTCTTCATTATTCCGGTAATAATCAAGGCAAATACTACACCTATTCCAAGTGAGATAATCAAACGCTTGCCCGAGAGGAAAGGCGTACCGGCCCTTGCCTGGGCAAGTATTTCGTCACAAAGTTTTGCAAAGGTGGAAAATGCTTTATTGTAATTTGCATTGCTCAAATACGGTAAAAATTCATCGTATATGTAATCCTGTTTTGAATCGGTGAAAGTCTTGATTGCAAAACCATATGTTGAAATAGCTACGTCCCGGTCTTCTAAACTGACAAGCAGCAAGATACCGTCATTATTTTCACCATACCCGTAGCCATTATAATCAAAGAAGTCATCGGCATATTCGGTGGCGGTTTTACTTCCAAGAGAATATACCGTTACTATTGCAACCTCACATTCATGTTCTTCGCTGATTTCTTCCAGCTTTAAATTTAAAGCTCTTTCTTCGCTGTCGGTAAGAAGATCGGCATCGTCTACCAACAGCGGCAGTTCTCTGTCACTGACCGCAAACCCCGTCACAAGTGAAGCGATCCAGAATACAATGGTCAAAATAGCCAATAGATTTCTTTTCTTCATATTATCGCCTCCCCTATAACAAGTTCAGAAAAAATGCAACCAGGTATGTAACTGCACCAAAAGCGGCGGTTAAACCACCAAACCATTTCCAATATGCAGCCTTATCCATTGGCAGGTCACCTACAAATTTTCCGGTTTGCCCGTTCATAGCGAAGGTATATCTTTTGTTATCCCATATAGTGTTAAGCAACCAAACAGGATATAGTGCATACCTTACATGACCATTTCTAAAACGAATGTTGCTGTTTTCAGGTATTACCGTTGTATAACCATGTACCGTTGAGGCAAAGATTTGTTCTGTGCTGTGTTTGATACGCTCATTTGCCCGGGCTATGCTTTCATCTGCCTTAACATCATACTTATCAGCCAGATACCCGGCCAGGTAGGCAGTCTGAAAATCTACTGCTTCCGAAAATTCATACGGTTCTATTGATTCCATTAAATCATCAGGCATCTTTGTGGAACCGTCCACTGGGACTCTTTCAAAACTGAGACTACCACTTCGCAAAACTGAAAAAAAGCTGGTCTGAGTATAGATATAGTCGCTGTCACTCCAGGTGCGGACTTTTGTTGCCCTGTAACGGATATTTGCATCAGTATCAGCATCAAACAGCCAAAAGGGAACATAAATGCCTTTGATTTCTTCAATCCTGTTCTGATCTTTAAAAATTTTCGGCAGAAGCCTCTTGCCATGCAAATGCCTCATAAGGCCTTCTTTAGCAGCCTTTTTGTCCAACTTAAACGGGATTACAAAATCCGGACGTAAAATACCGGATAGTTTGCCAACCATAACTACCGGGTTATTACAGAAGGGACAGCTTGTGGCGGCCGTGTTTTCATCAGCTACAATCTCGCCTCCACAGGATTTGCATATATATGCATTGATGCTTGAGGTTTCACTCTCGTCCCATTGGCTTCCTGCTTGAGTTTCCCACACCATTTCATCAGGCTGGTCATTTTTTAAGGCCTCATCATATGCCTTGAGAGACTCCATATCAAATTCAGTATCACAATACGGACACTTTACCATTTGAAGTCTGCTGTCAAAACCTACAGCCCCGCCACAGGCAGGGCACTTGAATTCTAGTAATTCCAGAACAACCTCATCTCCATTCTATTCTATTTTGAAACTTTATACTGAGCGGAGCGCAATACCCCTTTTTGTCATCCTGAGCGGAGCGTCAGCGGAGTCGAAGGATCTTCTGCGTTACCCAAAAGATTCTTCGCTAACGCTCAGAATGACAGCGAGAGAAAGATTCTTCGCTAACGCTCAGAATGACAACGAGAGAAAGATTCTTCGCTAACGCTCAGAATTCCCACGCGATATCTTCACCACAATAAATGAATTTAAGTAGGGAGGAACCGCTGCCGATGTCATGCGTGAAGCGGAGCACCTAGTTCTTGTCATTTTCATCAAATGAGTCACCGCATTCAGGGCAGAATTTAGGTGGCTGTGCGGGGTTTTTTGGCTCCCATCCGCACTTATCGCAGCGGTAACGAATAGCGCCCGATGGTGCCGGTTTGCCACAATTGTAACAAAACTTGCCTGTGTTGGCAGTGCCACAGGAGCAGGACCACTGAGAAGGAGATGCCGGCTTGGGTTTAGCGCAGTTGGTACAGAAGTTTCCGGAATTTTGAGTACCACACTCACATGTCCATAAGTTTTCACTTCCAATGGAACCCTGAGGAGGGGTGGTTTGCTGTGTCTGGGGTTGCTGTTGACCCATAGCAAAAAGGTTTTGAGCGTTCATGCCACCAGCCTGCTGAGCCATACCCATTCCCATAAAACCTGTCATGGCTCCGGCCGGATTTGAGGCAGCTGCCTTCATAGCATCAGATTGGGCTCCAACCAGTGTTGCGGCGGCCATGGTAGGATTCTTAAGCATGGCAACGCGCTGCGCCTCTTTTATCATGTCACTGTCCTCATCGGGAAGCGTGATAGTATTCAGTGCAACCGATACTACTGAAATACCTCTTAGATTTAGCCATTTCTTTGTTAAAGCCTCGTTCATAGCCTCAGCCAGTTCCTCGGCATGAGCCGGCAATGCATTTGGCCTTATCTGGAGGTTGGATATTTTTGCGAATGCAGGCTGAAGTGCTGAAATAAATTCAGTTTTAAGTTGACTGTCTATCTCGTCACGGGTATATTCCGACTGAACATTTCCGCATACATTTGTATAGAACAATAATGGATCCTCAATCCTGTAGGAGTATACACCGGAGCAACGAACCGATACATCTACGTCCAGGTTTATATTACGATCAACAACACGGAAAGGAATCGGATTTGGTGTACCAAATTTATTGTCGATTATTTCCTTTGTGTTAATGTAGTATATGCGTTGATCTTTTCCGGGATCTCCTCCATAAGTAAATCTTTTTCCTATAGTTTTAAAAGTTTCAATAATGCTTTCACTAAGATTACCGGTAAATATACTTGGCTCACTGGAAGTATCATATGTGTACTCACCCGGTAAAGCACAAACATCAACAATCCTCCCCTGTTCAACTATGATCATACATTGTCCGTCTGCCACTGCAATGCCTGATCCGTTTGAAATGATGTTATCAGTAGCTTTGACATTGGAAGAACGTCCAGTAATACGTTTTTTGCCTTTTGTCACCAGAACTTCTTTTGGCATTGCCTCACAATAGAAAAACTCCTTCCATTGGTCAGCCAGTACTCCACCTGCCGCGCCAATCGCAGCTTTAATTAGTCCCATAAAAAAATCTCCTTTCAATAATATGTTTATGCACAATATTCCAAAGAAAACATTTCCCCACCTCCTGGGGAGGTGGGTAGAAATTACTATTTCATGAGAGAAGACATCCTCCTCACATGTACTTTAACGACTAGGGACCTGTGTATAATCGTTTATAAATTTAGTATATATTTTTTATAATCATTTGTAGAGTAATAAATAGATTTTTCAACAAAAATTTTGTTACTTTTTAAAAGAGCCTAATATCCCTCTGATTATTGTTCTTCCCAATTCACGACCAATTGCAGTCACGGCAGAGTTTGTAGCCTTTTCAATCACAGATGTTTTTGGCCTTCCGGGTGATTTTGGCTTCTGTTTCTCCTTCAGGACCAATTCTTTCTCCTTTTGAGCCTCTTCCTGTTCTTTAAGTGTTCTGGCTTGCAATATTTCATAAGCCGATTCCCGGTCTATGGAAGTGTCATATTTCTCGCCTAAAGGTGAATTGTTTATAATTCCCCTTCTTGTCAGCTCGTCCAGTGTGCCGAAGGAGCTCTGAGGAGGAAGGATATATGCTCTCTGGACAATGGATGGGCGGCCTTCGGAATCCAGACAAGAAACCAATGCCTCACCTGTTGCAAGGTTAGTTATAACTTCTTCGGTACTGAATTCCGGATTTGGGCGGAAGGCATCGGCAGCCGCCTTTACTTTCTTTTGCTCCGAAGAAGTATACGCTCTTAAGGCATGTTGAATTCTATTTCCCAATTGCCCTAAAACATCCTGAGGCAGATCAGCCGGGTTCTGGGTAACAAAGTAAATACCGACACCTTTTGAACGTATCAGTCGAACCACTTGTTCAATTTTATTAATGAGGACCTTTGGGGCATCATCAAATAGCAAATGGGCTTCATCAAAGAAAAAGATCATTTTTGGTTTTTCTAAATCGCCTGATTCAGGAAGTGTTTCAAACAGTTCCGAAAGCATCCACAGTAAAAAGGTTGAGTATAGAAGTGGTGAATTGAACAACCGGACACTATGCAGAATATTTATGTAACCACGCCCGTCAGGGGTTGTTTGCATCCAATCCTTAATATCTAAAGCCGGTTCTCCGAAAAAGAGTTCACCGCCCTGGTCTTCCAACGCGATAAGGCTTCTCATAATTGCACCTACGCTTTGGGGAGAGATATTGCCATACTTCATGGTAAGTTCCCTGGCGTTTTCACCTACATATCGGATCATTTCACGTAAATCCTTGATATCTATGAGCAATAAGCCTTGCTCGTCGGCAATACGGAAAGCTATGTTTAAAATGCCGGACTGAGTTTCATTTAGATTTAGAAGCCTTGACAACAGCAAGGAACCCATTTCTGAGATGGTTGTACGTAACGAATGCCCATTTTCACCGAAAACATCCCAAAACCTCACAGGAAATGATTTGAATTCGAATGACTGTATACCAAGCATGGACAATCTTTCCTGAATTGCTGGTGACTGGGTACCTTTTGCAGCCAGACTTGCCAGATCGCCCTTAACATCTGCCAGGAAAACGGGTACACCCATATCACTGAAGGATTCAGCCAATACCTTAAGAGTTACAGTTTTGCCTGTACCAGTTGCACCTGCAATTAAACCGTGGCGATTGGCCATTTTAGGCAGAAGATAAACAGGGTTTTCATTTTGTGCCAGCCATATCGTATTATTAATGAACATAAAAAACACTCTCCCCACACCATAAATATTAATCAAATATTGCCTGATTAGCCAGGAAATCTGTTAAATCAATTATAACTATTAAGAAAATGTATGTCAAAAAAAACCATATAGGTTATATTCTGAATTCGATATATAATATAGTCTAAATCACTTTTGCATCTATCCATAACTTTAAGATCTCAGTTAACTTAAGTTTATTTACATGCAGCTGGATTTCCTTTCCATTCATTTTCAAAATTCTTTTGTCCACAACAAGGGTTATGATATCAGGATCTATGCTTTTTACCTCGGCACCCAATAAGATGTTGTATTTCTCCTTTACGGTTTTCTCAATATGCATTATTTCTAAGTCATCAATATCATTTTCGTCAAATAACAGTACTATCTCAATATCCCTTAAAACAAACTTTTTCGAATTAATTGATTTTTCAAGATTTTCTAGCTTGGCATTTTTTTCTAGTATAGTATTTTCGAGGGCAGCAATTTTTTCATAGAAGGTATCTATCCTATAGCTTATCAGAGTAAAAGCCAATATGCTTCCAATAAGAACACCCGCTATTAATCCCACATAAAAATTTAAGAAATATTTGTTGGCTTTTATTCTATATTGTGCCATAATACGCCACACCTATGGATTAGCTTAATGAAAAGATATCCTGTATTTGCGCCTAAAATTGCAGTTAAAACATAGACGGCTTGTTTCAGTATTGATTTGATTTCCCCTTGAAACAAACCTTTTTCTATAACTGCAAATGAAGAAAAAGTATCCCCTAAGGCAACTGCCATTGCCCATATTTTTATTGAGCCGGCCAGGTCAAGCATGGCCTTTAAAGGAGGATGATCGGTTATTATAGCTCCTATGCCGGCAAAAAGGCTTGCTCCGATTATCACTCCGAAAGCTATCAGGAAATTGTTAACCAGATTCGAATAGAAGTCGGACATTTTTTCACCGCCTTATTGAAAAGTATGATAAGAGTGATATACTTATTCCGAAAATACTGGAGACGGGATTTGCTATCCTTGATTTTGAGGCAGACCATATTTTTTTATCATAAATTTTATATGTTATAATTAATATAATAGAATTCGGAGGACATTAAATTAACATGACAGCATTTAAGTACGACACACATGTACACACAAAAGAAATCAGCCCTTGTAGTAAAGTACCTGCCAAAGAAGCAGTAAAAATGTATAAAGAAGCCGGATATCACGGCATAATTATAACAGATCACTACTGTGATTCTTTTTTTATCAGTTTAGGTAACCTCACCTGGAACGAAAAGATAGATAGTTTCTTGGAAGGCTACAATATAGCCTTCGATGCCGGTAAAAAGCTGGGTTTAAAAGTCATACTCGGTATGGAAATAAGATTTGTTGGGGATTCTAATGATTATCTTGTTTACGGGTTTGACGAAGATTTTTTAAGAAACAATAAAGAGCTTTACAAACTGAGTTTAAAACAATTTAGGGAGCTGACAAAAAAAGAAAATATTCTTATATTTCAGGCACATCCTTTCAGATCTGGAATGATTCCGGCGCCACCGGAATTGCTGGATGGGATTGAAGTCTTTAATGGAAATCCCCGGCATAATTCCAACAATAATCTGGCTTATGGATATGCACTGAAAAACCAGCTTCTTATGCTTTCGGGCTCGGACTTTCATCAGAAAGTTGATATTGCCCGCGGTGGCGTAATTGTTTCAGAAAGCATCTGCAACCCTCAGGAATTTGCAGATATAATCAGAAATAATAAAATAACAGACCTGATTCAAACTCAATAGAAAACAGGGGATAGCTAATGATTAAAACAAACTGGCTATCCCCTTATTACTGTCTTTCTTTAAACAAATCAAATAAAAATATTAATATATCACTTGACAAATAATATGGTGAGGATATAATAAAACTATAACCCCACCCATGGAGGGGTAGGGAGGAGGGCATTATAGTATGCAAAGTATAGAAAAAAAGCAGGTTATGAATCTTTTAAAAACCTCTAAAGGTCAAATAGAGGGCATAATTAAAATGGTGGAAGATGACAGGTATTGTGTGGATATATCCAAACAGATTCTCTCGGTTCAGGGACTGCTTAAGAAAGCAAACTTAACAATTATCGACCAGCACATCAAGCATTGCGTAAGACAGGCTTTTACTGAGGGTGAAGTTGCAGGGAACCAGAAGGTGGATGAAATAATCTATTTAATTGATAAATACGTTAAATAAATGCAGCAAAAAGGTGGTGTAAATATGAAAAAAGAGACATTAGGTATTACGGGCATGACTTGTGCCTCCTGTGCAAGAGCTGTCGAAAGAAATGTACGTAAAGTAGATGGTATAAGTGATGCAAATATTAATCTTGCAACTGAAAAACTTACGGTTGAATTTGATGATACAAAAACAGACATAGAAAAAATAAAGGAATCTGTTGTAAAAGCAGGCTATGGTATCCAGGAAGATAATGAGAACAAACGCGAGATTATATTACCTATATCCGGAATGACCTGTGCAGCTTGTGTAAAAGCTGTTGAACGAGCCATAGGAAAACTGGAAGGCATAAATGAGGTAAGCGTTAATCTTGCTACCGAAAAAGCAAAGGTAGTGTATGATTCTTCGAAAGTAAGGATATCACAAATCAAGGACGTTATTGACAAGGCCGGGTATAAGGCTCTTGATATTGAAACAGGAGAACAGGCCGATTATGACAGAGAGCGCAAAGAAAAGGAAATAAAAACACTTTGGAAGAAGTTTATTCTCTCGGCCATATTTACCGCACCCCTTTTATATATTGCCATGGGCCCCATGATAGGTCTTCCTGTACCAAATATTATATCACCACAGACAAATCCTTTGAATTTCGGCCTGGTTCAGCTTATTCTGGTAATCCCGTCCATCATTGCAGGGTATAGATTCTATACCGTTGGTTTTAGCAGGCTTGTTAAACGTGAACCTAATATGGACTCATTAATAGCATTGGGTACAGCTGCTGCATTTATTTATGGTATTTACGCAATAATCCGGATATTAAACGGATACCATGAATACGCTCATGACCTGTATTTTGAGTCGGCAGGGGTTATTATTACATTGATTTTGCTGGGAAAATATCTTGAGTCGGTGACAAAAGGCAAGACTTCAGAGGCCATAAAAAAACTGATGGGATTAGCCCCTAAAACGGCAATAGTAATACACGACGGTAAGGAAATTGTTATTCCCATCGAAGAGGTAGAAGTTGGGGACATTATTCTGGTAAAGCCCGGTGAGAAAATACCTGTTGACGGTGAAGTGACAGAAGGAAGGACATCAATAGATGAATCCATGCTTACAGGGGAAAGTATACCTGTGGAGAAAAATCCTGGCGATACAGTAATTGGCGCAAGCATCAATAAAAATGGAACCATAAAGTTTAAGGCAACAAAGGTAGGAAAAGATACAGCCTTATCTCAGATAATAAAGCTGGTAGAAGATGCACAGGGGTCAAAAGCACCTATTGCAAAGATGGCTGATATAATTGCCAGTTATTTTGTACCTGTTGTAATAGCCATTGCAATTATTGCCGGGTTGGCATGGTTTATTTCAGGTAAATCTGTGATATTTTCATTAACCATATTTATTTCAGTACTTGTAATTGCCTGTCCATGTGCTCTGGGGCTGGCAACGCCCACAGCCATTATGGTTGGAACCGGAAAGGGAGCTGAAAATGGAGTATTAATAAAAAGTGGAGAGGCTCTTGAAACAGCCCATTTAATTAAAACCGTTGTATTTGATAAAACAGGAACAATAACTGAAGGAAATCCAATAGTAACAGATATAATCACAACCGGTCAGGTTGATCTGACAGAATTGCTGCGACTTTCAGCCTCAGCAGAAAAAGGTTCGGAACACCCTTTAGGAGAGGCTATAGTTAACAAAGCCAAAGAACAGAATTTAGAACTGTTAAATGTTGATAACTTTGAAGCAATACCAGGCCATGGTATTGAGGTTTCAATTGAAGGCAAGAATATGCTTTTAGGAAATAAAAAACTAATGGATGACCGGAAAATAGAGATAACCCTGCAGGAAGAATCCAACAGGCTTGCGGAGGAAGGTAAAACACCTATGTATGTTACCATTGACAACCGTCTTGCAGGGATAATAGCGGTGGCAGACATAATGAAACCAAGCAGTAAAAGGGCAATCGATGCGCTGCACAATATGGGAATAGAAGTGGTAATGATTACAGGCGACAATAAAAGAACAGCTGAAGCTATTGCCAAACAGACAGGAATTGACAGGGTATTAGCAGAGGTCTTACCCCAGGATAAGGCTGATGAGATAAAGAAACTCCAGTCAGAGGGTAAAAAAGTTGCAATGGTGGGAGATGGTATTAATGACGCACCTGCATTAGCTCAGGCTGATATTGGTATTGCAATAGGTTCCGGAACTGATGTAGCTATGGAATCTGCCGACATTGTTTTAATGCGGAGCGATCTTATGGATGTACCTACCGCAATTCAACTAAGTAAGCAAACAATACGGAATATCAAGCAGAATCTGTTCTGGGCTTTTGCGTATAATTCGGCCGGCATTCCTATTGCGGCAGGCCTGTTGTATCTTTTGGGAGGACCATTGCTAAACCCCATGATTGCTGCGGGAGCCATGGCCTTCAGTTCAGTATCTGTTTTAACCAATGCATTAAGGTTAAAGAGATTTAAACCATTACACTAAATAGATTTACAGATATTTTGAGACCACTTCTAAAGGAAAGGATGATTATAATGATTAAGAAAATTTCAATTGAAGGCATGTCCTGCCAACATTGTGTAAACCATGTAAAGAATGCACTGGAGGAACTGGACGGAATCAGATCGGCAAAAGTCAGCCTGGAGAACAAGTCGGCTGAAATTGAATTAAGTCATGATGTTGACAATGAAATAATAGAGTCAGCTATAGAAGAAGCTGGATACGAGGTTACAAAAATCCAATAGAACAAGAAGAAAATTGCCTTGCTGCCGCGGCGACAGCTTTCTTGATATTTGCAAGCTCATGTTAAGAATTATGCGTAACAAGTTGGTGCCTGTAGAGTGAGTCAAATGCGCCACTCCATGAATCCATCAATTTGGAGGTGAGAGGTGCGAGGTTGGAAGTAAGAAATGTATATAATTAATATGAGCCAACATCTCACTTCCCACATCCCATCTCTCACATCATGTTATTGTCATCCTGAGCGTCAGCGAAGGATCTTTCTGCGTTAAACAGTGGAGCGCTGTAGCCTGCTGCGATTTAGCGCTTCATCTCCAACATCCGGTTTCTAGTTGTGCCCGCTACTTAGATCCATGCTTCGCTTTAAATCGCAGCAGCCACGCCGCTTTAATTACGTTTGTTTAAGCTGTCATCCTAAACGCAACGGTAGCCTTCTTTATGTCATCCTGAGCAGAGCGTAGCGGAGTCGAAGGATCTTAAACGTCAACGCATAAGATTCTTCGCTTCGCTCAGAATGACAGTGGTAATGAAGCTCAGAATGACACGAGGAATAAATATTCAAAATAAAATTACAACAGCTAAAAACTCCAGAGGCTCATCTCCGCTGTTTGAAATGGAGTGGACTTGCCCGCCTCCTGTTTTTATTGCATCGCCCGGGCCGAGACGCTTAATTTCTCCGTTATCATCGACTGTACCGGTACCGCTTAATATATAGTAGACTTCTTCTTCCTGTTCATGCTGATGAAGACCGATTGAACAGCCGGGTTCCAGAGTTATCCGACTAAATAAGCGACATTTTCCCATTATTTCGTCAGTATCAAATATGTGCTGAAGTTTGACATTTCCATTGCCATCCCGCATTTTTTCACGAATTTCTACCTTCATTTCAGATTTACGTTTTATCATTATAAATCCTCCTGTTCTTTTAGAAGCGCAAATAGGATAAATCAGAAATAAGATTTGTTTAATACTGAAGTTGACCTGTTTGTGTTATTTTATTGTTTCTCATCAATAAGCGGCTTTTTCAGATTCCTTACTCTAAGAGTAATAAAATTGTGGTATATATCTGACGCAAAACTGCTTAAAAGCTAGAGCTTATGAAATTGCTCAATATTCAGGATAAATACGGTAGCACCACCGATGTTTACTTCAACCGGCATAGCCATATTAAAGGAACCAAAACTACCGGGGAGTTTTTCAGAAGCTATCATCCTGCGCCTTGATTTACATGTTTCACCGATAATCGAAAGAGCCTCGTCAACTTTGTCTTCCTCTGTGGCTACTAAAAAAGTTGTATTTCCGCTTCTTAAAAAACCGCCGCTGGAACACAGCTTTGTTGTACTGAAACCTTTACGGTTTAAATTATCTGTCAGATTGCTGCTGTCCTCATCACTTACAATTGCAAAGAGAAGCTTCATGGATTAACCCTCCTTATTATTCAACCCTCTTTTATATTTTAATTATAAGGGATATTCCTTTGAGGTTCAATTAACTGCCTCATATCAACCCATGTTCATTCAATTATTTCTGATACCGGGGAATTGCCCCGGAGTACTTTTCTGGGATACATCTGATAAACACTTCGGTGCAGCTTTTCTTCCCTGACCAAAATATCATTATTGTATACTCTGATATATGTATCCACAACATAACCTTCCATACCGTTTTCTATAGTTTTTTCAGTTCCTGTGGGCAGAGTGCTGTCATCTATGTAAATCACTTTGACAGGGGTAGTGCTGATAGTTTTTGTTGCCAGCTTTACTTTCAACCCGGGATAATCGTTGGTTGATTTTATTGTAAAGGTCAGAGAATTATCTTGGGATACCTTTGCAAATATTTGAAGGGGATGTGCTGTTGTATTGGTAAATACCAGATCTGCATACCCGTAAGAAACAGCTGCATCGTGGCCCAAAGGGACATAACCTACAGTGAACATATGGTTATGTCTTTCACGTACTTCCAGGTTAGCTCTTAAAACAGCATTGTAAAGTGTGGTTGATACTTGGCAGACCCCACCGCCGGTACCATCCTGAATCTGTCCGGCCACAAAGATGTGAGCAGTTTTATAACCTCTCTGGGCAGTACGGGGGCCTACCACTTTATTAAAAGAGAACTCTTCTCCCGGTAAAAGCAGTGTGCCATCTATGCTTTCGGCAGCAAGACGTATATTGATGCTTCGATTATAATTATTCTCAGTGTTTGTGTTGAAATAAGTAGTATAGGAAGCAAGGGTATCCCGGAAAAGCTGGTATTCTAAAGTTTCCTTTGTTATTTCAGGGGTAATAAACTCAACAGGAAGCATAATTTCCTCATATTCGTTTTTTTCACGATTTTCAATATATGATATAACCTCCATGAGTTTGGCACGATCCAGTTTAAGACCCATTTGATGAGGGCTGATTTCATATGTTGTTCTGGAGGTGCGCACAAATTCAGCGTTAACCGGAGGCTTATTGAGCATGTCTAAAGTGGTTTCAACATCAATGGGGGGAGGATTTTTCTCAAGCAATTTCAGGGTAACTGTTGATGATTCAAGCCTTTTTACGGCATTAATAATATCAGAGTTAAGTTTTTCTTCGTCTGCTTCCAAACCAGGAAGCCCGGTGCACAGAATTACCTGGCTGTCTGTTATGTATATGTTTGGAGGTATTATTTCTCTATAAGTGTGTTGGCGGATATCCTCCAGAAAATCATTATATTTTTCGGATTCACAATTCAGAATCGGCTCAACCGATACAGGATTTTTCCTGAGCTTGGCGATCCTTGCCAGACGCTTTATAATATTTCCCTCTCTGCCAATACTGAAAGCTTTTTCAGTCATAGCCTCAATATCAATTTCTATTCCCATATCCGAGACCATAACGGTTCTTTCAAACTGCGGTGCTGAGAATGTTATAAAAATATTATCAAATGCTTTCGAATAAATATTCTGAAGATGTTGTGAGAGTTTTTCCTTTGTATATCCTCCGATGTTTTCATTTTGAATCAGCACACCATTATAAACGGTAGATGTATTTAACAATGAACTTAATATAATCACAGAAACAAGTATTACCAGAGTAAACAAAACTGATAAAATAAGAATTGGAAGTTTATTTTTTAAGTTGCGGGATTTCTCCTGCTGATTAGCTGATGGCATTTTTATTTGCTGCTCCCATCCTATAAAAGTGCACCTAATTAATTATATTGATTTTGTTGCCCAGATAACATTATCTCAGCTTTTAAAAACATTGACAACAGCCTGCGCTCACATAATCAGATTAACATGGTTAGAACGATAGTAAAAACAATCTTTACTATGTTATACTATTGATGTAGTTATTAAAAAGAACTATTTTAAACAGCTCTATCAATTGTCCTGGGCAAGGGGGCATTATTATGCAACTTTTTAGACGCAAACCGAAAAAGGATTCTAAGGAAATTGAGTCACAAAAAGGTATTACGAATGTTCAATTTGATTCTTCAATATTGCGAAAGAATAATATAACAAGACTGTCTATTGATGAAAGGTGGACTAAACTTTTTGTTACCATTCAAATGCCTCCTGAGCTGAAAAAAAGCGAAGAAGAAATGAACGAGCTTATTAAAAAGGAAGCCATGCTTAAAAATGAACAGGAAAACTTAGAGCCCCAAAAACGAAAATGCATGAAACAGATTATGAGTCTGACTAAAGAAGCCTTTGAGAATGATAATGAAGAAGCGAAAAAGAAGTTGAAAGAATGCAAAAAAGAAATAGAAAGAATAAATGATCGAACAAATAATATACTGGAGGATATTGAAGAGCTGGAGGAAGAGATGCGGGAAGCTAATTTAGAGCTTCTTAACAGATCAATAAACTATATATTTTCAACATTGAAGGTAAATAATGAAAGAGCTCTTCAAATAAAAAAAGAGCTTGCAGAGATTGAAGAAAAAAAGAAATTGCTTAGCCAGGAGATGGAGACAATATCGCTGGATTGGACCAAGTACGCAGTTGATCTTACAGAACTTATCGGAACTGACCCGGTTAAAGAATTTGAAGAAGCATATAAGTTGGAGGGGTTAAAAGATGAAACTGTTGACACCTCGGCAGATGAGGGAAATTGATGAAATAGCCATTAATACTCTTGGGATACCCGGAATAGTTCTAATGGAAAATGCCGCAATTCAGACGGCATTCAAAGCTTCAGCCATGCTGGAGGATAAAGGAGAACCCCAAATTACAGTCATAGCCGGAAGCGGAAATAACGGAGGTGATGCATTAGCAGTTGCACGGCATTTACTTACCATGGGGTATGTGGTGTCTGTTTTTTCTATGACAGAATTGGATGAACTTCATGGGGATGCATATACAAACGGTAGAATACTAAAAAATATTGGAGTTAATATTCCAGTTATATCAGGGAAAAAGGATCTTGAAAGGCTGAAAATTGCCTGTCGGGAAAGCCACCTGGTTATTGACGGAATTTTTGGTACAGGGTTAAATCGTTTGGTAGAGGGAATATGGTCCGATGTTATTGACATTATTAATGCTTTTTCTTCAAAGATTCTGTCTATTGATATACCTTCAGGCATAAATGGTTTATCCGGGAAAATCATGGGTAATGCTGTGAAGGCTGATGCAACCGTTACATTCTACCTGCCTAAGATCGGAATGGTTCAATACCCCGGCGCGTCATATACGGGCGAGCTTTCTGTGGCAGATATAGGAATACCATATGCTTTGTCAGAGGATATAGAAACCTCCCAATTAAACGAAAAGGATGATATAAAGAAAATGCTGCCCCTGCGTCCTGCAGACGGGCATAAAGGAACATTCGGAAAACTAGTGGTGTTTGCAGGATCGGAGTTAATGACTGGTGCAGCGTTTTTAAGTTCACTTTCGGCTTTCCGGACCGGAACAGGCTATGTAAGGCTGGCTGTACCACAGGCCTGTATGAATTCATTGTCAATACTGTTACCTGAAGCGGTCCTTGCTGGTCTGTCAGGGTATAGTGACAGCAAATTTAATGATCTTATAAAAAACCTTATAGTGGATGCTGACGCAGTTTTAATGGGGCCGGGGCTTTCGACTTCTGATGAAGCCTTAAGACTTGTGGAGGCTGTTGTAGAGAACTGTGATAAGCCTATGGTAATAGATGCCGATGCACTTAATATTCTGTCAAAGGAAAGGCCATTGTTGGAAAGGCTTCGCTGTGAGACTGTTATTACGCCCCACCCGGCCGAAATGGCCCGACTGACTCAAAAATCAATCCATGAGGTACAGGAAGACAGAATAAGTATTGCCAAGGATTTTGCAGACGAATTTGGTCTGACGGTGGTATTAAAGGGAGCAGGGACAGTTATAGCTGCAAATGATGGAAGGACATCCATAAATCCTACCGGCAATAATGGAATGGCCACTGCCGGTTCCGGTGATGTGCTGGCAGGCGTTATAGCGTCTCTTATGGGTCAGGGCTTAGCCCCCTATGATGCTGCAGTAACCGGTGTTTATCTGCATGGGCTTGCCGGGGATATAGCCTCTTTGGATAAAGGTGCGGCCAGTGTTATAGCCTCGGATATAGCAGATAATATCCCAAAGGCTTTAATTCATGTTCAATCATAAGAAGCCGGAAAATATGTGATTAACCAGAATGTAAATCAGAGGGAAAATATGGATTATAAATTTACACGAACATGGGCAGAAATAAACTTAGATAATATTGCTCATAATGTTAAGGAGATTCAGAGGGTAGCTGGAAAACGTACTGAAATAATGGCTGTTGTTAAGGCCGATGCATATGGACATGGGGTTCTTGAAACAGTCAATACCCTTGTTGAAAGCGGTTGTTCACGCCTTGCAGTATCAATGCTGGATGAAGCAATCCAGCTCAGACAGATCGGTATTAATATACCCATTCTGGTTCTTAGCCATACCAACCCGCTGAGAGTTGACGAGCTTATAAAATATAACATAACTCAGACTATTTATAGCCATGATATTGCCAAGTTACTCTCGGATGAGGCAGTGAGACAGGGGACAAAAGCAAGTGTCCACATAAAGATAGATACAGGCATGTCCAGAGTCGGGTTTCCTCCCGGGTACAGTGCTGTTAAAGCTGTCAGCGAAATACAGAAACTCCCGGGAATAATTGTAGAAGGAATATTTACTCATTTTGCGGCAGCTGATGAAAAGGACAAAAACTTTACTTTTCATCAGGCTGAGCTATTCGACAGCATTATAAGCGAGCTGAACCGTATAGGGATACTAATTCCCATACGGCATGTGGCCAACAGTGCGGCCATCATTCAATATCCGGAGTATGCAATGGAGATGGTCAGACCGGGAATTATCCTGTACGGTATTTATCCGTCAAAACAGGTAGACAGATCTGTTTTAGAGCTGAAACCGGCTATGACGCTGAAGACGACTATAGCAATGGTTAAGTGGGTGGAGGAGAATACTTCCATCAGCTATGGCAGAAAATTTTTCACCAATAGAAAGTCAAAGATTGCTACCAT
>DUNT01000070.1 GCA_012839205.1 Clostridiaceae bacterium | reverse complement strand
AGGGAACATGTCCACTGGCTGGACTTCTTTTACCTCATAGCCTGCATCTGTGCTGCAGAGATATTTAAGATCCCGTGCCAGGGTTGAAGGATTGCATGAAACATAAACGATACGGTTAGGGGACATCTCAACCAGAGTCTTTAACAAAGTCTCATCGCAGCCCTTTCTTGGTGGATCTACGAATACCACATCAGCTTCTTTACCCTCTGCAAAAAGTTTTGGAAATACTTCTTCTGCTTTTCCGGTGTAAAACTCGGTGTTGTTTATATTGTTTTTTAATGCATTTCTTTTTGCTGCTTCCACAGCTTCAGGAACAACCTCAATGCCGATTGCTCTGGCTGCTTTTCTGGCAGCAAACAGCGTTATGGTTCCTATTCCGCAATATAAGTCGTACACAGTTTCGTTTCCACTTAGGGCTGCATACTCAATGGCTTTTTTATAAAGCACCCGGGTTTGGTCCCAATTAATCTGATAAAAGGATAATGGAGATATTTCAAAGGTCAGGCCTTCCAGTATATCCTCAATAATGTCCTTACCATAGAGGGTTATATTTTGGTCCCCCAAAACTACATTACCCTGTTTTGGGTTAATGTTCAGGATAATGCTTGCCAAACCAGGAATACCTTTTTTCAGTCTGTATATTAAATTATCAACATTCGGAATCTCAGGACAGGTGGCTACAATTATAACCATTATTTCTCCTGTACCAAATGCTGTTTTGGTCACTACATGGCGTATAAGTCCCGCTCCTGTGGTTTCATCGTAAACAGGAATTTTCAAATCTTTAACGAATTCAAGAACAATATCCTTTGTTTTATCGCTTAATGGATGCTGTATACCGCATATAGGTACTTCAATAATTTCATGGCTGCGACGGGCGAAAAAACCTGCTACAGGAACGTCTTTTCCCATCCCAATGGGATATTGTGCCTTGTTACGGTAGTTTAAGGGGTTTTCCATACCAATGGTTTTGTTAACGGTTATATCTGAAAGCCTGCCGATTCGGGTAAGGTTATCTATGACAACCTGCCGCTTAAACTCAAGTGTCTTCTCATAACTCATATGCTGAAGGCTGCAGCCACCACAGCGTTTGTATACAGGACAGAAGGGTTTTACCCGTTGAGGACTGGTTTTTATAAATTCCATCACACGGGCAACCGCATAGCTTTTTAATACCTTTATTATCTTTGCACGAACTCTTTCTCCGTCTATGGCACCCTGGACGAAAACGGCAAAACCGTCAACCCTGCCGACACCCAATCCCTCATGGGTCATTCCGGTGATATTCAGTTCGATAATGCTGTTCTTTTTTAACATACTGCTCCTTTATTGATAAGTTTTTCGGCACATAGGGGCCGGTATTCTTTTATTATGCGACTCTAGCTTATGGTTTATTGGTAAGATCCTTCGACTCCGCTTACGCTGCGCTCAGGATGACGGTAAGGAATTACGCGGCTCTCAGGATGACGGTGGGGAATTGCGCTGCGATCAGGATGACCTTAAGGGAGGCTATCAGTGCTCAGGATAACCGTGAGGAAGGCTGCGCTGCTATCAGGAAGTCAAGACAGGGCATATTGCGCGACCATCTCCCAGGACAACAATGTTGGTATACTGCACTTCGTTAAGAAGGACATAAGGGGTAATACACTCCTGTCATTAGCAAGAAGAATCGTCTCTGAGACTAATCCTTTGCGATTACTGAGAATTAATTATGGCAGATACCCCTGCCGTTTTGTAATTAAAACAGGAACGGCAGGGAACCGTTCCTAAAGATGCCTTCATTTTATGTATTATGATTCTCCTTTATACTTGATCAATATTCCATTAATCTTTGAATATGTAATATCGAGCATTTCTTCGATATGTTCCATATCAGAAATACTTTGTCTGGAATCCTCCAGCTTGTCATCTATGCTCTGTCCTGCCTGGTAAAGCTCACTTGTGTTCTTGTTAATAATTTCAATCACATCCATCAGTTTCTGATTTGCCATAAGCTGTTTATTGCTCGTATCAGCATAATCTTCCAACGTGCCAGCTACCAGTTTTACTCTGGCGGTTATATCCTCCATTGACTGATACACATCAGATATGCTCTCAGCGCCCTGTTCTACTCCGATTACACCTTCATCCATGTTCTCCACGGTCCATTGTATGCGCCTTTGAATATCACTTAACTGATTTTTGATTTCTTTTGCCGCATCCCCGCTGGCATCGGCCAGTTTTCTTATTTCATCAGCCAAAACCGCAAATCCTCTGCCCTGGTCTCCGGCCTTGGCTGCTTCAATAGCGGCATTCAATGCTAATAGGTTAGTTCTCTTGGCTATCTGAGTTATGGCGTTGGTGATTTCTTCAATTTTCCCTGAAGACTCTTCAAGCTGTTCGATTTGCTGTGCAATATCCTTCACCGTTTCAGATGCTCTTATTATTGTTTCTTTTGCATCTTGCACCGCTTTCTTGCTTTTCTCGGTAGAATCTATAACTTCCTGAGATACTGCCACATCAAGCTCTACAGTTTCAAGCATATCTGCTTTGCTTATCTCTACCCGGTTAGCTTTAAACTGATCCAAAATCTCATGCATTCCGACTGTTATACCATTCAGCAAATCTTTATTTTTCATGAAGCTACTCAAAAGCTCATTACGCGTTTTTTTGATATTCTCACTGACAGAAGCTGCCTCATTAAGAATTTGTTCACGGCTTTCCAAAACTGCATTTACGCTTTTTGCCATCTGGGAGAGTTCAGGAGCAGAAGGTGAATTTATTCTATACTTCAAGTCGCCGTCCTCTGCCTTCTTAAGCTGCCCTGACATTTGCTTAATAGGTTTTATAATTGATTTACTTACAATAAATGCAATTAGAACGCCAAAGAATACTGATATAGCCGACATTATAACAATACCGGGTATAATATAACCTTGAATATTTCTGGACTTAATTATATTCTCATCAAAATTGGTTTGCAGTTTTTTATCAAGGGTTTCAAGAAGCGGAATTACTTCTTCTCTTGTTCTGTTAATATCCCTCAATCCATCGTCTTTACTTCCAGCTATTACACTTTTTAAATCTGACAGCATTGTGTCAAGGGAAGATGCAGCTACATCCAGCTTACTAATATCTAAATTATCCCTGTTTTTAATGCCTTCTGTTTTTTCTCTGATTTTGGGTACCTTATCATTGATTACATGTTCAAGCATGGATTGATCTTTGGAAAAACCGCTTAAAACGGTAAGGGTTCTGATTTCCTGGGCAGATAATATTATTTCCGTTAATAAACTCCTCTGTTCCAGGGCATTGTTAATGACACTGGTGTTTAAATCTCCGAGGTCAGAAACTAGAGAGCCAAGTTCTGAAGTTAAAATATTTCCCTGATTTATAAGGGCGTTTAAGCTGTTTAGAGCAGCATTTTTATCTTTAACCACGGTATCCTTTTGTGACGAAAAATTATAAACAGGGATGTCCTCTGTATTAATAACAGGGAATTCTGTTGCCTGGACAGCATTGTTCAAAAGATCATTCAGAGAATCCAGCACGCTTTGGCTTTCTGCAAAATATTTATCCACATCTTGGGATAAACTGTGTAAAATTGCGTTAACCTTTCCAGTTTCCTCCAAAATCGATTCCAGCTCTGATTTGATGGTGGCAACATCATTGTTTTGACCATCTATTCCATCTTCCAGGTTGTTTAAAAGAGCCTTTAAAGCAAGAAGGTTTTCATCACTTAACGCCATAACAGATTCTATAAAATCATCCCAGTATTCCATGCTGCCAGAAACAGAAGATAACAGCTCTTCCTCATATGTATTCATAAAACCTGACTTAATCAATGCCTCGTAGTTTCGGGTTATTTCACTCTCCTTATAAAGAATTTCAGAGATAAGCTCCTGAACCTCCTGAACCGCCATGCTGGGTTCAAGTATCTCAAGCGCATTAATATCGTCTAAAATATTATTGCATATAGTTTGAATTTCCCCGTCATTTTGAACCAGTTTATCCGAAATGTCCTGTTTGTTTAATACCCCCTGGTATAAAATAATCATTTTTTCATCGGACAATTCCCTTAGGTTTTCAATTTGTGTTGCCAAAGAAGAATTGTATTGAATCTTTTTAGCCCCATCCAATACATAATCACGGGCAAACCATGACAAGCTACCATAGAGGATAACTGATAATACAACCATTAACAAAAAACCAATATAAATCTTGCTCTTAATTGTTGTTTTTTTCATAAATTCCCCGAATAATGTCGTTTTGTCGAATTGCCAAATTCTCTTTGTTTACTTAATCATATACCAATTATAGCATTTAATCAAAATAAAAATGTATAATAATTCTTCTCATTTGGGGGATATTATAATATAATATGAATGTTCGAATTAAGTCGATATTTGACATGTAATTGTAATACTTTTATAATTCTAATGAACATAGGCTTATTTATAGCCCCTAAAATTTATACTGTTATGCCAAGAGAGAATTAAGGAGTGTAGACATGAGGAGAATGACAGGGAAGACTTCTACTAAAGGTAGAAACCATCTGTCTTTTATGTTTGTCCCGCATAAGGGCGGAGTACGAACAATCAGGATAAATAACTATAGAACCACTTTATTATCTATAACTGCGATGATGTTGATCGCACTTTTAACACTTACCGGGTATACATTATCTGTAGTAAAAGAGAACAAAGTACTTAAGGTACAGCATCAACAAGAAATAGAATTAATCCTGGCACAAAAAGCAAAGTTAGAGGATTATATTGCAAATCAAACTAATCAATTGATTGAAAATGCAGAACTTATAACAGCTGCATCCACCTCTAAAACAATCTCAGAAAACGCTATCCAACAATACCAGGCTGAATATGAGAATATGGTGGTTGCTTATGTAGATAACAATATGGGTACCATTCAGAAAGTCAGTCGTGGCAGCTCAAAAGAAATGTCTTTTAAAGAAAGTCTTTCCGAATTGCGTTCTCTT
>DUNT01000005.1 GCA_012839205.1 Clostridiaceae bacterium | reverse complement strand
ACCAGAATAATTATACGTCCGGTAAGCATTAATGAAGCTGCAACATCCGGCCTTTCGGTGCTGCCAAGTGTATCAAAAAGTGAATAAGGGGAATCCTGTATCAGTTCACCAATAATACCCGAAGCAACAACGCCATCGTAACTGATGTTTTTTAATCTTTTAAGGAGTTCATTAAGAATTTGCTTATTTACTATGTTCTCTAAATAACAAACGCATACATCTGTTTTAGATTGAACACCCAGAACCAATTTTTTAATTTTTAAATTGGGTGTTGGGAGTCTTCTTCGAATTAGTGACAAATTTACAAGTAATGGCTCTACAAAACCTTCTCTGGACCCCCTTTGAACCTTTTCATTTTCAGGTTCTGTTATAGACCTTGATTTCCAGCCTTTAGTGCATACAGCAATAGCCTCATCGCTTTTATCCATTAATAGTACGCTTTCACCGCGTATGATTCTCATTACAAGCTCATCAACATTACATAGTTTTTCTGCATGGTTGGACAAAACTACCTGTTCCAATATCACGTCCATGTTTCCTTCGAAATTCTTCGGAAAGGTACTTTGAATTATAGGCTGGAGAATGTTTCTGTTAGCTGTTTCCACATCTACCATGCCATCAATGTAAATAACACAAAACTTGATTTTACCCTGCTCCTGGTTAGAAAAATATCTTACGGTAACAGTGTCGTCCCCTTGAAAAAACTCCATGAAAATATTAACATTATCTTTTAGGGATTTACCAAGTTCTTTTTGCGAATTTATACTTTCATTTCTGAGTCTTGGCTTTTTCATTATGTCTTTTATTATTTTCACCCGCCAACTTTTAAACAGTTTTCTTGTTCATATATGCAGTTTCTTATTATTGCCTGAGGACTGTGAAAATATAAATAATAGGTTGTTTAGATTAAAAAATTATCAGTAAGACATAAAAATAAAGAAGCGATCTTTGAAGATCGCTTCCCATGGTCCCTCAGAATACCCATTTTATCTAATACAGTCATGGAGAATATCTGTTCCTAAAAACTTAATGCTATTGATGAAGAATCTTATGCATTCTTCTTCGACACTGCCATATTAAATGCAACCGCTGCGAAAAGTACAAAACCCGTTGCCAAGGATTGCACCTCTGTACCTGCCCCCAGCATATTCAAGCCGTTAACAAGGACACCCATAATAAGAACTCCGAGCAACGTACCCCACACGGTACCTTTACCGCCCATCAGAGAAGTCCCCCCCAGAACAGCTGCAGCAATCGGCTGCATGTCCAATCCTTCTCCGGCTGTAACCTGTCCCGAACCTATACGTCCTACCATAAGAATCCCAGCAAGAGCACTTAATGTTGTACATATTACAAAAGCGATGATTTTGTATTTGACAACATTAATACCAGACATCCTGGCTGCAACGGCATTACCGCCAATCGCATATATATTTCTTCCAAATACAGTATGCTTGAGTACGATTGACGCAGCTACGAATACAATCAGGAACACTACAATGATAACGGGTATGGAATCAAATAAGTAACCACTCCCCCAATATGTAAGTTGCTTAGGCAAACCGAATAATGGCTGTGCATCTGTCAGCATTAGCATTAAGCCTTTTGACATATACATAATGGCCAATGTTGCCATAAACCCGGGTATTCTAAGTTTCGCATTTGCAAAACCTGCAATAGCTCCCAGTAAAGCGCCAATAATAAGCGTTATAATTATACATAACCAAACTGGCATTGGATTCATCCCGAAGTATCGACCCAGCGATAGTCCTGATACAATCATTCCGCTGAATGACAAAATTACTGCAAGCGATAAATCAATCTCTCCGAGCAGAATAACAAACGTTACCCCAATAGCCATGATTCCCGTAATCGATATTTGACGCCCAATGTTGATTAAGTTTGTAATGGAGAAAAAATTATTCGTAGATACCGAATAAAATATAACCAATACAAGTAGAAACAACACAGGCGTAATTGCCACAATATCTATTTTATTCCTTTTTGCTGCGTTTGTCTTCATCTCGTTACTCTCCTATCCTTTGACCAAACATCATATGCATAATCTTATCCGTATCAATGTCTTTCTCACTTAGCTCGCCAATCATTTTCCCCTCAAACATCACATACAACCGATCAGCCAAGCCTATTGCCTCCGGTAATTCCGAGGTTACAACCAAAACTGCCGTACCTTCGTCAGCCACTTGTCGAATCAATTTATATATCTCAATTTTTGCCCCTACATCTATACCGCGTGTAGGTTCATCCAAAATCAAAATATCCGGATTTGCGGCTAACCATTTCGCCAAAACAACTTTTTGTTGATTTCCTCCGCTAAGCGAAGTGATTAAATCATTAATGCTGTGAACCTTTATTTTAAGTTTATCAACATATGTTTTCGCTTTTTCACCCAGTTTTTCTTTATTGATAAAACCGGCACGGGCGCTTTCGCTGATTGTCGACATAGAAATATGATCCTTGACCATCATAAGTGGAACAATCCCCTCGCCCTTTCTGTCCTCCGTCACCATCGCCATACCGCTTTTGACCGCATTCTGTATTGTTACTGTTTTAAGTTTTTCCCCGCGAACTTTAATTGTTCCATGAGTAAAAGGATCAGCTCCAAACACGGCGCGCATAACTTCTGTACGCTTAGCACCTTTCAGGCCAGTAAAAACAACAACCTCACCTTTTTTTACATTAAAGCTAATATCTTCGTATACGCCTTTGTTTGTTAACCCTTCCACCTCGAGAATGACTTCTCCGGTCTCTTTACTTTTTTGCGGGAACATTTCGCTTAAATCTCCACTTGATACACCAATCATTTTTGAAACTAATTCCTTCTCCGATGGATTGGTTTTATCAACAACATCAATTGTATCAAGGAGCTTTCCATCACGCAGTATGGTAATTTTATCTGACACTGCCAGCATTTCGTCCAGTTTATGCGTAATAAATACAATGCTATGGTTCTTTTTAAGTGTTCTAATCAGCTCAAGCAAGCGCTGTATTTCCATTTCGCTAAGCGCAGATGTGGGCTCGTCCAGCAGAATAATCCGCGGATTCATCGATAGCACCTTTGCAATCTCAACCATCTGTCTGTCAGCAACAGTGAGTTTACCCAGCATCATTCTTGGATCAATACTCAGCCCTAAAGACTCAAGTATTTTAGTGCAATCATCATATAACTTATTCCAGTCAACAGTTCCCAGTTTTGTCTTGGGAAATCTGTTTAAATATACATTTTCCGCTACAGTGATATTAGGCAGTACTGACAACTCTTGATGTACCATCCCGATACCATGAGCCATTGCAGCATGAGGACTTGTCAGCTTTATTTCCTTACCGTTTAAATAGATTTGACCTTCATACTCATTAACGATACCGGCAAGTACTTTCATAAGCGTACTTTTACCCGCCCCATTAGCTCCTAATAATGCATGGACTCCGTTATAATCCAGAAACAAGTCAACATTATCCAAAGCCCTGTTGGCCCCATAATCTTTTGTTATACTTTTGGCTACTAATGCAAAATCATTATAATTCATATTCAAAACCCATTTCACTACTTGAAAAAATATCTGTCATCCAATTCATTTTATCCCCGGTAAATTATAATTTTTATATGCCAGGCAGTTTTTACTGCCTGGCACAACAAAAATTGAATTAATATGCACTTCCGTCATCAATTAAACTCTGAGCATTGTCTTTGCTAACCTTGGTTGTTTCGTAGAAATTAATTTTATCAACTTCTTTTCCATCAAGGTGATCACAAATAAGTTCGACTCCGAGAGTAACCATTGCGGGATACTGTAATACTGTACCTGCAATCTCTCCATCTGCAACTTTTTGAACTGTTGACATCTGACCATCAATACCTGTTACTACTACTTTATCAAGCATTTTCGCATTGACCAGCGCCTGATACACACCTTCAGCCATCATATCATTGTGACAAGCAAAAGCGTGAACAGGTTTTCCGTCAACACCTGAGATTAAAACGTCAGCTGCAATATTTGTTGCTGTAGTTGTCAAGAACTCACCATTAAAAGTCTTAACAGTAACTTTATCAATTGGATCAAGAACTTCATGAATTCCAGCTCCTCTATCTATAGCAGCAGAAGATCCGGGTGTACCTGTAAGTTCAACAACAATCCATTCGGGTTCGTTAGGATACATTTTCTCAAGGCCTTCAACCAACAGCTCTGCACAACCTACACCCATAGGTTTATGGTCGGATCCAACAAATCCTAAAACTTCACAATCGGCATCCTCGGTTATTTGTCTGTCGACTGTAATAACCGGTACATTTTTCTCGTTGGCATATTGAATAGCAGGAACTGCTCCTTCAACAGTAATTGGTATTATAACGATACCATCCATACCCTTAGCGATCATATCCTCTACGTCTTTGTTCTGTTTTTCCTGGTTGTCAGCAGAGTTAAAGAATTCCACAACCACTCTCTCGTTCGGATATTTAGCCTTGAGTTCTGTCTGCATCTTGGCAAAAAATGTCATCTCGACCGTTGGTACAGAAACCCCTATTAAGTACGGTTCTTTTCCAGAATCAGATGCACCGCCCGTAGGGCTATTTGCCGGTGCAGATGATCCGCAACCAACAAACATGAATACCATAGAGAGTACAAGAAGCATTGCTACCAATTTTTTCATTCAATTTTCCTCCTTAAATTATCTTGGGGCACCTTATTGAAAATGGCTTTAGTTAATTTGCATTAAAAGCCTGCCCGATTTAATGGTAGCATAGGCAAATTAACTAAAAAAGGGTCCTTTCATTTACTTTGGTATGCTATCTTGTTCAGTTTTCCAATAAAATGTTGTTCCTGTACTGGGATGGTGTAAGTCCCTCTTTTTCTTTAAACACTTTTAAAAAATGTTTTGTGCCCCTGTATCCCACCATCTCGGCTATCTCATAAATCTTCATACTGCGGTCTGAAAGAAGTTCCTTTGCCTTATTCATTCTCACATGCAACACATAGTCAGAAAAGGTTTGGCCTTCTATCTCGGTAAAAAGCCTTGATAAATATGAAGGCGTAATCATCACATCTGCTGCCACCGAATTTAAAGAAATATTGTCAGCATAGTTCTCTTCAATACTCTTTTTTGCAGCGTTTACCAACTCGACCTTATTTGAAATATTTTTTTTAGAATAATAATGGCATCCCTGTATTAGAATTTTCTTCACAGTATGATATAACTCATCTGTATTTATACACCCAAGTAACGAATTCAAATTCAGGTTTATAGCTTGCTTAGGCATCACGCTCTCAAGGCAATGCATAAAAACAACCTTAAGGTTACTTAGCCTGTCGGCTGTTGGTGGGATTTCACTGTTCAAGTAACTGTTTAATATAGATGTTGTGATTTCCGAAATGAGCCGGTCAATCTCTTCTTTCCGGTTATTAATTAATGCTTGCTTTAGGTCTTCTATTATCTGATTAAATATGGGCGTCTGATTCAGCTTGGTCCGCACATTTTTAAATGACATTATTGGGACATCTTCCAATAATCCCACATCATATGCTACAGTCGCTTCCCGATAAGATAGATTTGCATCATATAGGCTTGAAAATACTCGCCCAATACCTATCTTGCAATCAATGTTATCATTTAATTCCTGGCAGATAGTAAATACTTTATCAAGGCCTTGCTTTTTATGGCTTGAAAAATAAAGAACAACAAAACTCAGCCGGCTGTCGATAAATATCTCTCTTAAACACTCATATTTTGTCTGTAATGTTTTGCAAAAACCGACAACCTCATTTTCGCCATGTTGGCTTCTGGCAACAGCAATTTGGATATAATCTTCGATATGATTATATTTAGATTTTGTCACATCGTTTGCTTGCCCAAAGATTAAATCAAAAAGTTCGCGTTTGCGGATAATTTCACGGGCACTTTTTAAAGTCCTGTTCAATTCGCTGATTTTGCGTTCCTCATCAATTTTTATAATACACTTTATAACAGCCTCTACAATTTGATCTTCATTCACCGGTTTTAATATATATTCAACAACATTACCGATAGAAAGCATTTTTTGTGCAGCTTCAAAATCACTATAACCACTGGATATGATTACCTTTGCACTCAGCCCTTCCTGTTGCATGAGAGCGAGAACCTCGACGCCATTAATTCCGGGCATTTTAATATCAAGAACAATAATCTCCGGATGATGTTCTCTAATGATATCAAGCGCATCATAACCATTTGAAGCTTCGAATAAGGTACTGATATTAAGTTTGTCCCATTCAACGGTATTCAAAATGTGTTCTCTTGCCAGGTGCTCATCATCAACTACCAGCACCGAATACCGATTCATCTTTTCCATCTCTTCGGCCAATTTAATCCCCCATCGATTAATACATAATAGTTGTTTAAGAGTGTTTTAATATTTGAGTGAAAATTATCAGGAACATGGTTTTGTTCTTATGTGAAATGCTTCTTGGCGAGACTTTCATGCCCATTAATTGTACAGGATAAATATTCATATTACCAAAATCTAACCGTAAAAAATTCTTGTATTAATCCCCCCGCATTAAAAAGCCTTCCGATTATAACTTATTGTTTTTTCTTAACATCTCACCTTGAATAAACTCTCTACTATTAGATTTTTAGTGTAAAAAACTAGTTATATAATACTATTTTATCAAAATTTATTCATTTACATAAGACCCCAAAGATTTACATTTGGTATCATATTTTGTCCTGTTTTTTGATACCTTCACTCTTTAACTGTGCTCAGGAAGGTCTGCTTTTGGCAGGTATTTTAAAACTGACAGTCGTTCCTTTGTCAATTTCACTAGTTATCGTTATCTTGTATTCTTCTCCATACATAATTCGTATTTGTTCACTAATATTCTTGAGCGCAAAGTTTTCCCCTTCAACCATATTGTAATTATTAATATGGCCAAGCAGCTTTTGAAGCTTATCGGTACTCATACCAACTCCATTATCTGTAACTTGAAAATATAAGAAATCATCATCATATTTAAATGAGATGTCGACATGACCCTTCCCTTTTTTCCCCTCGATTCCGTGTATAATCGCATTTTCTACTATGGGCTGGAAGATATACTTGTTTACAAGCACATTCTTAGCTCCATTGTCCACATGTATATGATAATCCAGTCGATCATTAAAACGAATCTTTTGTATTGATAAGTATAATTTAATTGTTTGTTCGACCTCACCGACAGTTATCATAACCTTTCCCTTGGCCAGGCTGAACCTGAAAAATCTCGAAAGCATATAAACCATATCCGCTGTCTGGATTGCTTTTTCTTTTGTCGCAGTGCAATATATCGAATTTAAGGTATTATAAAGGAAATGCTCATCCATCTGTGACTGGAACATAATTAATTGAGCTTCCCGGCGCAAAAGTTTCTGTACATAAACCTCATCAATCAGCTTTCTTAATTTCTTCACAGTAACATTATAGCCTTTCAGCATGAGCCCAAGCTCATCATTTCTATCTGTTTCTTTAGCGTCAACAAGATTGCCTACCGCAAGCTCATCCATACCCTTGATTAGATTATCAATCGGCATGGTTACATATCTCACCAAAGCGTACGAACCAAACAGTGCAATACCAATACCGATAAACAGAATAATTACCAACATTTTTGAATGTATATCGACACTTCCATAAAGTGTACTAATAGGTACTACCTCTATATACTTAGAATTTGTCGCCAATGACGTGTAGTAAACAATCATATAATCGACATCATTCTGAGTCACGTAATACGTTCCGATGGTTTTGTTAGATTTATAGGCTTCCTCATAAAGAGAGTACTGTTTGAGTGAAGTATTGATAAGACTTTCATTTGTTCCAAGCATAGCCGTTCCTGAGTAATCACTGATGATAATACTTGAATCGCTAAAATCTTTCATATCAAAGATTTTATTAAAAGTATCCGTATAAAGATTGATTGCAATGGAACATATGCGAGAATTCCCATTATTATCAATAACCGTCAGGGATTTGACATACGAAATTGATGAATCTTGATTCTGAGGCAATTTAACAGGTATCCACCCGGATTTTCCATTAGCATGCATTGGATAAAACTCTTTATTTATGGCAACACCAAGTTCAGAAGACACAGGTATCTCTTTTTGATTATGTATCGTGGTGATAATTTCATCGTTGCCCTCCACCAAAAAATAAATAGAATCAATAAAACGATTTTTTACAGCACTTGTAAATGCGTATAATGTAAGTTTGCTTCTTTGTAAAGACCTTTCTGCACCGGTACTGTCAATATAGTTCTTTATTAGTGTTTCACTTTCTATGCCCGAATAGTTTTCATAGACGAAGTCTATTATATTGTCCATAACATATTCTATATGTAACGAGATATTTGCCAGTTTGGCTTCAATGATTTTTGCGGAGCTCTCTTTAACATTGTCCAACAAAGCATTATAGTTAAATTGCCAAAAAGTGAGAATTGGTATAACAATAATCAGCAACAAAACAATAGGCATTTTAAATCTTATGCTATTATACCATCGCAATTTTGACATAAGCACCACTCAATTAGAAGTCAGTAAGTTGATTTAAGATTACTAAAAAGCTAGTCAGTTCCAATCTTACCCTTTTCCCCTAGGGATAACTTTTTTAATATCGCACCTTGTAAAATTGGTTTCGCGAAACCTCCTTTACAACTACTATAGTAATATAACACACTTCAATTCTCTTAGCAATTTCCATGCTGACAATAGGACGTTGCCAAATAATTGATTTTCGTCATTAATTATGCGATTCAGGCAATGCGGTGCTATCTGTTTCTTCAGCTTTGATTGCATTATTTTTTTTTGATGTCCGGGTTTTAACTTCAGCAACAATCCATGCCAGGGTGGGAAAAATAATCTGATGTGGGATAGCGTAATATGGATATATTTTTGAAGTCCACTCAAACATTTTTGCCGCGTCCTCATACATTATCAGTGAGTATAATGCCGTCAATATTCCTAATGGAGCAGCCAGCTTACGGTATCCTTTTATATTGAATAAATGGGCAATACCTTTTGTTGTTGCATACAGACATACTGTAGTCTTTGTAAATCCGCTTAACATAAAAATTATAGCAATCGAAGCTTCTATTCTTTGAAGAAAGGCTCCTATTCTGATTATCCGGGTCGATGCATAAGGCGGAAAATTCTGTATTAATCTTCCGGGCATACCTAGTACCAGAATTGATCTAAGTGCAATTATTATTAAGAGAGTACCCGAAATTAACAGTGAATTATAATACACTTTGTATACACTGCTGTTTTTCCTGAGACTGCCCATTAAACATAAGAATACCACTACCTCGGCGAAAGGAAATGTAAAAATGCCAAATGAATCTGTTAACACAGGATTTAGTCCATCATACAGAACAGGCTTTAAATTACTAAAATCGAAAAGAGGAATTGATAATAAAGTAACTATGGATATCATAAAAACATATATAGGAAAGAAAATAGCAAGGAATCTTCCCAGAAGCTCTATGCCTTCCCTGACTGCCCATATGATAAGAACAACAGCGAAAAATGCAAAAATGCATAAAGGGGTTTCCGGAAGAGAAGCAATCTTTACAAATTCACCAAAATCTCTGATTACAAGAGCACCCAAAGTAAAAGAATAAAATACAAAAAACAGTAAAAATACTTTACCAAACACTTTTCCAAAAAGCAAATCCAGTATTTCATATATGCTTTTTCCCGGAAAAAGACTGGATATCCTTCCATATACAGCAAATATTAAACTTGTCATTACCATAGCAATAATGGTTGCTATCCATATATCCTGTTTAGCGTGTGTTCCTATACCCAGGATGGCAGTACTCCCGATAATAAAGGTAGACATTATGATAATAGCCTGTTTTTGACTTATAACTTCCTTCTCCAATAAAACAATTCCTCCATAATTAACTCCAGTCCGAAAATTAAAGGTTACTGTTTTTCTATATAATCAGGTGGAATGGGTATTTTAACTATTAAACCGATGAGTGGCGGCATTATCAAGGCATTCACCAAAAGTACCACTGAAAGAAGTCTGTCCATTCTTATTTTGATGAATAGGACTCTCCTCCTTTTGTAAATTGATAGTTTCAAAGGCAAGCGATAGATTCCTATTGTTTTCATTAATATATACAGTTCCTTATTATTGCCTGTGAGCTTTAAAAATATTATTAATTGGTTGTTTATGCTAAAATATTATCAAATAAGATATAAAACAGAGGTGCAACATGAAAAAGGTGTTAATACTTGGAACAGGAGGCACAATAGCATCAAAAAAACATAACCTGGGTCTTAGACCTGAGCTGGAAATTGACGAACTTATAAAACTCATTAATATACCCGAAGGTATTTGTAGTCTCGAGGGTATGAACATCATGAATATTGACAGCACTAATATGACACCGGATAAATGGTTTGTTATTGCAAATCATATAAAAGAACACTACCAAAAGTTTGATGGTTTTGTTATTACCCATGGAACCGATACCATGGCCTACACAGCTGCAGCCTTGACATATATCTTTCATAATCTGAACAAACCGGTTATAATTACAGGCTCCCAGTACCCCATTACCGAATTCTATACCGATGGTATACAAAATCTTACCGAAGCAGTTTATTTTGCTATGGAAAGTATAGCCGGAGTGTTTATCTGCTTTGACGGAGACCTTATTGCCGGAACGAGAGCAACCAAAATAAAAACTAAGTCTTATGATGCATTTGAAAGTGTAAATTTTCCGGTTGTTGCGAATATTAAACACCATAAAGTTATATATGACGCACGTGTAAAAGATCAATTCCCGCAAAAAGAGAATAATAATCCCCTTTTAATCCGTACAAAATATAATGACCGTATCCTGGTTCTTAAATTAATTCCAGGCATGCATACAGATATATTTGATTTTATAAAAGAGCACTATAAAGGCGTTATAATAGAAAGTTTCGGCCTGGGTGGAATCCCCGACACTGAACAGGGTATAGCAAGAAAGATTAACGAACTAATAGAAGCAGGCATCATTGTGGTTCTTACCACCCAATGTATGGAAGAGGGTGTGGAGTATGGCATTTACGAAGTTGGAAGCCTGCTTCCCCGCAATAAAATAATAATTGCCGGTGATTTCAATACCGAAACTCTGGTTGCCAAGACTATGATAGCAATGGGTAGTTTTGATACCATTGAAAAGATTAAAGATTATATTGAAAAACCATATACACATCTACCCGCATAGCCAGGATAAATAACAGGATTGGTATCCCTGCTGTGCAATTTTTCATGGTAAGTTTTGCATTTTTGTAACTTTATCACGGTTATTATGAAAGCTAATCTGGCATAATAAAATTATCGATTCTGGAAATACAATAATATGTGGTTTATGATTGTATTCTGTATTTTGTATACTTGACAGAACGAAATGAATTTGTTAATATTGGAGTTGTTAAATAAATAACAATCTAGTAATGACATTAAATGGGGGGACGATTTATGTTTGATTTACACGGACGCGTAGCAGTAGTTACAGGCGCTTCATCAGGATTAGGAGCCCAAATGGCGAAAGGCTTTGCCAAGCAGGGAGCGGACCTGGTTATTCTGGCAAGGAGAATTGAAAAACTTGAGAAGGTTGCAGAAGACATCAGAGCTTATGGTGTCAGATGTCTGCCAATACAATGTGATGTTACTGATACAGAAGCGGTTAACAAAGCAGCTGAAAAAGCATACAAGTTTTACGGACAAATTGATATTCTTGTTAATAATGCTGGTGCATCAAGAAATGCTGGCGTACTTGATATGACTGACGAAGACTGGCAATTTACGCTTGATGCAGACTTGACAAGTGTTTTTAAGGTTACCAGAGCATTTGCAAAATACATGGTTGAAAAGAAATACGGAAGAATAATAAATATTGCTTCTATATACGGGCAAGTTGGTAATACGGCCATGGATACCGTTGCCTATCACTCTTCTAAAGGCGGAGTTGTAAACTTTACAAGAGCTGTTGCTGCTGAATTGGCTAAATATAACATTACCTGCAATACCATCAGCCCCGGTTATTTTGAAACCGAGCTAACAGCTGATACTTTAAGAACAGAATCTTTTACCAAATTTATGGAAGTATCTGTTCCTCTGGGTCGTTATGGTCGTGAAGGAGAATTAAATGCTGCGGCTGTTTTCCTGGCCAGTGATGAGGCTTCCTACATTACCGGACAGAATATAAAAGTAGATGGTGGATATACCTCTGTCTAATTATATTTTGTCTGTAAAATATAGATAGTTTTTTTATATGTAATCCTGCGCCAATGCTCAGGATTACATTCTTTTGGTCACCTTTTACTTGTATTGCATTCCCACAGTAAGAACACCGGCTTGTTTAACATCATAGTATAAATTGGATAAGCTTAAGAAGGGAATGGACTTTTTTGAACAATTATTATAATACTTATTCATCTTCTTATTATGCCGGCGCACCCATCTTTGGCCCCGGTTACAATACATATGATCCGTACAATTATTATCAATATCCTTACGGCTCCAATATACAAAGTTTTAATCAAATGTCTATTTCGAATCAATACGGCAATCAAATTCCTTTGACTGATTACGGACCTGCGCCTTTTTCAGTTAATATCGAGGACGCAACAAAGCAAAACACTAACTTCAGAACTGCCTTATGGACCGGTAACCATCTGCAGCTAACCTTAATGAGCATTAATGTTGGTGAGGACATCGGATTAGAGAACCATCCGAACCTTGATCAGTTTATACGTATTGAGCAGGGACAGGGGCTGGCTTTAATGGGTGACAGAATGGACAGAATGGATTTTCAGGCTAATGTAGAGGATGATTATATTATCATAATACCTGCTGGAAAATGGCATAACATAATAAATACCGGTAATATACCTCTGAAACTATACTCTATTTATGCACCTCCTCAGCATCCCCACGGCACAGTCCACATAACAAAAGCAGATGCAGAGGCTGCTGAGCATAATAATTTCCGTTAAAAAAATGATGGATACAAACTTAAAATGCTTAAAATATAATAAGATGGCCGAAGATTAAAGATTTCTTCGGCCATTTATGCTATGAACTATACCAAATTGGAAGAGTTCCTAATTTTGCGATAACTTTTCCCGTAAAAAAGTCTCAGCCTCAGCCCCTGCTTCATTTCGGTAGCTGTACTTGCCGCACCCGCGGCCTGTCATGGTTTCTTTGCCTAAGATATTTACATCATTTGGAAATGCTTCGGTATTGATAGTATTGTGCACAAAAATCAGAACAAGACGGTCAGATTGGTTGGGAAGTTTTGCTTGTAAAGTAATAAGATATATGGGATAATTTTACTGTAAGCAAGTGGTCGGAGCTGAGTTAATATGAAAAAAATTATGTTAATTTCCTCTATTGTATTCATACTCTTCTCAGGCTGTTCAAGAGTTGCAACAAAAGGCAATGAAACAGATACCCCTGCAAAGGCAACTGATACTTCCAATATAACCGCCAATATTACTTCATCAGGTCCCGGCGAAGAAATAGCCAGGGGAGGTGATGAGCTGACTGAAGAAGTTTCTGTGGAAACTGGAGCCAGTACAGAGTTTGCGGTTATCTCAGGCATGGGCATGATGAGTGTGAGTATACCACAAGGGGCGCTTCCCGGTATATCTCAGTTAAATGTAGCTGTCCTGACGGGCTCTCCCGAAGGAAATCTCTGCCCCGGATTCCTGTGTGAGGATAAAGCAAAACCAGGCGAGCATTTAATGCTCTCTGCACCTGCAGTTATTACATACTGGCAGCAGGAGCCTTTGCCCGAAGACGCCTATATAGCAGGCTATTCAGATGATTTAAAAGAAATCTGGCCTCTCTCATGCGTGCGGCTTGAAACCTCAGACGGATTATATGGATTGATGACGCAGGTAGACAGCTTTTCAGCCTATGGCGTCTTTTATAATCCTTTTAATCGAGAGAAACCAATAGAAGAAATAGAATATGATTTTTATACCAAGCAAAGTTACATTTGGCGTATTGAAGCCGAAGGCCATGAAATACGTGCCAACAATATCTTGGAACTTGAGAGTCTGGATGAATCCTATTATATTTATGCTGATTCAGGACGGGCAAGAGAGAAGTTGTCAAATATATATAATATCCCCAGATTCTATCGCGGTGCCATGTATATAAATCAGTTCATGATAGCTAAAGAAAAAGGTGAGTTTGGCGATGAAGAAGTACCTTTAGCATTTTTACTGTACACTGCTGATAATAACCTAAAACTGACAATAATCCCAAAATTTAAAAAAGGGGCACCAAAGGTTGTTGCTCAAAAGGACGGCATTAGTATTGTTTCTCTAACCGAATTTGAATTGCCCGTATTCGATGGATATATCGGTTGGGGAAATGCTAAATTGACCGTGCAGGGTGATGCAGGATTGGGAGCAGCAGTTGTGGAAGGCGGCTGGGATTTATGGGAAGCTCCTATAACCATAAGAATAAAGGGTGCGGAGGCTACTGTTCGCTTTGTTAATCTATTCTTAGGCCCTGTTGAACTTAAGGGCAGGTTTTTCGGTATGGAAAAAAGCTCCCCTGCCAATCCCGGTCAGGCCACTGATCCCGCAAAGAGCTATTTCCCGGGCAAACCGGACAATCTTCCTCCGAAAGCAGATAATCCTCTCGGTGATTTAGAAGGAGTAACACTGGAAGGCAATAAGATTACCCAAACCTTAGAAGGGGGAGGTACCGTAAGTATTCTCTTCCCACCCGATGAAGAAGAGGAAGAAAACTCTCTTACCATTTCAGACTTTCATGAAACCTGGAATATTACCATGGGTTATAGGGAACAGCTTAGTAATCCCGACAATTGGGACGATGATAGCTGGGATGATGATAGTTGGGATGATGATAGTTGGGATTATTAACTGCCAGAGCTTTCTCTACTCTATTGAATATTCCCTCAGCAGGCTTTCTCTAAGCTCCCATAAGGGCAATGACAAATCCACATAGTATTTATGTGGATTTTCAAATCTTTTCACCTCATCCCACAATGTATCTATTTGCTGTTTACAATAGTTTCTGATCTGATCAATATCAGGTCTTTTATATATACAGTTGCCTTTGTCAAAAATTTTAACATGAAGCTTTCTGGCGATGAAATTTTTTACCGTCTTTCTTTTCCAGGTAAACTCTGGGTCAAAAAGTTCGTATGGCTTGCTTTCATCTATAACCTCATCATTCAGGGTAATCAAATCCGCAATTGCTTTTCCGCTCCTATTGTCAAAGAGTCTCCATACTTGTTTATATCCCGGATTGGTAACCTTCCCCGCATGATCACTGAGTTTTATTTTAGGGATAATTTTGCCGTTCTCTTTTACAGCTACCAGCTTGTAAACACCTCCGAAAACCGGCTCAGACCTCGAAGTAATCAGGCGTTCGCCCACACCGAATAAATCCACCTTTGCACCTTCTATCAGCAAATCTCTGATAATAGTTTCATCAAGGGCATTTGAGGCAACAATTTTACAGTCATTAAACCCCGCCTCATCAAGCATTTTTCTGGCCTCTTTAGAAAGATACGCAATATCTCCGCTGTCAATTCTTATTCCCTTCGGCCTGAAACCTCTGGGCAGGATTTCTTCATTGAATATTTTGATTGCGTTTGGGACCCCCGATTTCAATGTATTATATGTGTCTACCAGTAAAGTGCAATTATCGGGGTATGTCTGTGCATAAGCCCGGAAAGCATCCAGTTCTGTCGGAAATATTTGAATCCAGCTGTGGGCCATAGTACCAAGTGCCGGAACCCCGAAATATTTATCTGAGATTGTACACGCTGTTCCAACACATCCGCCAATATATGCAGCTCTTGCTCCATAAATGGCTCCATCATATCCCTGAGCCCTTCTTGAACCAAATTCCATTACACTCCTGCCCTGTGCCGCCCTGACAATACGGTTTGCTTTTGTTGCTATAAGGCTTTGATGATTTATTGTTAAGAGAACCATTGTTTCAATAAACTGAGCCTCAATAACAGGGCCTATAACCGTCAGTATAGGTTCATTGGGGAATATTGGGGTGCCTTCCGGTATAGCCCATACATCACAGCTGAACTTAAAGTTCTTAAGATATTGCAAGAATTCCTCAGAGAACATCTCTTTATTTCTTAAAAATTCGATATCTTCATCATTAAATCTAAGATTATTAAGATACTCTATAAGCTGCTCCAAACCCGCCATAATTGCAAAGCCGCCATCGTCAGGAATTTTTCTGAAAAACATATCAAAATATGCTACCTCATCCTTCAGTCCATGCTTAAAATATCCATTTGCCATGGTAAGCTCATAAAAATCTGTTAATAAGGCTAAGTTTCTCTTATTCATTTATTTCGCCCCCGCAACTACTTCAATCCCGTTTACTATCATATTATAAAGTGCCATTATATTCATTAAGTCCCCGTCATGGATGCCCAGATCATAGGTGTCAACTGTGTTTACAGGAACTATTATTCTTGATTTCTTGTTTTGCTTATTAAAGAATGTTTTTAACGTCAGGGCAAATTGTTCCACGCAAATGTTGGTACAGACTCCTGTAACAATAAAAGTATTTATTTGATTGTTTTCTTTAAGCCATTTCTGGAATTCTTCTTCATGAAAGCCATTGGTGGAGTTCTTCGGAATTAGTTTGTAGCCTCCGATTTCCTTCAACTCGTCAACCACTTCACTTTCACTACTGCCAGCTAAGCAATGTTCAGGATAAGCGCCAAATTCAGGCGATGCATCTGTATGGGTGTCTGCAAATGCTAACTTTTTGATATTAAGTTCATCACATTTCTTTGATAAACTTGCTATTGCCGGTATTGCCTTTTCAGCTCTATTGCTGGCTAAAGCACCTTCCCTGACAAAACCGTTTATCATATCAACTATTACAAGGGCAGTCTGTTCTGGTTTCAAATCCTTTAGCGGTATAGAAGGCAGTCCTGCCAGCATATCAAATATTTCTCCAAGAGTTTCGTTGCTCTTTTTTAAAAATTCATTTTTATTAATAATCATTCCAGGTTCCCCTCTCTTTTTTTGTTTTCTTAACTGCTTCGTTAAGGATATCCCCAGCAGAAACCTTTGTTTCTAAGCTACCGGGTTTCGCCGCATTTTAATCAGAAACATAGTCCCAGCCCGAGTTAAATTTAAATAATTTTGAAGGTCTATGGCCTAAGTCCTTAGTATACTCATCGGTTTCGATTACCATATGTGCGACCTTCCTTCTGAAGTTTGCTTTTAACAACCTGGTATCAAGAATGACTTCGAATACCTTCTGTAGCTCTGTAAGAGTGAATAGTTCCGGCATCAGATTAAATGCAATATCTGTGTATATGATTTTGTTCCGTAATCTGTCAATGCCATATTCTATAACTTTTGCATGGTCAAAGGCTATCCCGTTAGATTCAACTATTTTTCTTTCTACTTTTGTTACTTTGCCCTCAACGGTTTTTGTAACTTTTATTGTTGCCGAAAGATTATTTTCCTCATTGGTTAAACTTAATCTATACAGCCTTTGCAGAATATATCCCTTTTCTATTACCGTCTTTTGTTCCTGATATAATTTGCAGGAAACCGTAAACCATTTTGCATCATCTGCGTCATCACTGGCTTTGATATCAAGAGTCCTGCTGTCTACCAGAGACATGAAGGAAACACTGATTATTCTTGTACGCGGGTCTCTGTCCACATCCCCCCAGGTATAAAGCTGCTCCATATATATATTGTCGATATTGGTTTCCTCTTTTAATTCCCTTAAAGCTGCCTCTTCCAGGCTTTCGTCCATTTGTACAAACCCGCCCGGAAGCGCCCATTGTCCCATACACGGGTGATCTCCTCTTTTTATCATAAGTAATTTCAAAACTTTTTCAGGAAGTTTTCTATAGTTATTGCTTTCTTCATCAGTTACTGTAAAAATCAGCATATCTACGGTAACCGAAGGTCTTTCATATGCATCAGTATTATATTCTTCCAAAAACTCCTCTTCGGTAAGGCCCTGTTTATTTCTTAATACCTTATTCGACATTGCATCACCTTCCGACTTAAATTACTAATGTTATTATCGTTTTGATATTATCAAATTGATAATATCATTATATTACCATTATATTGTACTGTCAATCTCAGGGGGAAAATTTTATTATGAATTGATTATTCTTTTTTTCAAACAATAGTATTATCGACAGCAATGGCTCCTAGCCGGTCGTATCATCCTGAGTGCCGCGCAGCACACTCTCTTGTGTCATCCTGAGCGAAGCGTCAGCGAAGTCGAAGGATCTTTGTATTAACATTAAAAGGTGCCGTGAGGGATGTCAATATACTGGAAGTAAGAGATGGGATGTGAGACGTGAGATGTTTTGCAGCATGATTATGGTATAATTGATAAAAAAACGAAAGGATTTACTATGAATATTTGGCATGATATTTGCTCAAAGCGAATCAATTCGGAAGATTTTTTTGCGGTAGTTGAGATACAGAAGGGCTCCAAAACAAAGTATGAGCTTGATAAGGAAACAGGTATGCTAATTCTTGACCGTATTCTGTCAACCTCCACCCATTATCCCGCTAATTATGGATTCATTCCCCGTACATACGGGGATGATAATGATCCTTTGGATGTATTAATACTGTGCTCAGAGCCTATTGTGCCAATGACCCTGGTCCGGTGCTACCCCATTGGGGTATTCTCTATGATTGATAACGGCAGAAAGGATTCTAAGATTATAGCTATTCCTTTTACTGATCCCAGCTATAACGGTTATACAGATGTTTCGGAACTACCCAAACATATTTTCCTTGAGATGACTCACTTTTTTAGTGTGTATAAGGAATTGGAAGAGGTAGAAACAGAGGTTACGGAAGTTGAAGGGCGGGAAAAAGCTATACTAACAATCCAAAAAGAGATTGAAAAGTATAACGAAGTGTTCGGCAGCTCGTGATTGAGTGACAATCATGCTTTATTAGCTAAAACAAAGCATATCACGATTAAGCGTTCTGCTGTGAAAGAATTACTTTTACATGGCTGGTTCGCCATATCTTATAAATTTCCTCGGTGGCAAGAGCAATTTTTGTTACCGAGAAATGGTTGCACTGCGGATAAATATAGTATGTGTCGGTTAAAGTATTAAGATCTATACAGTCGCCATATTTGCCAAGATAATTGTATTCAATGTGGCATGAATACAATGACTTACCGCTGATTGACACAGAGTATGGCTTTCCCTGGTATTCGCCCTCTAATAAAAACCCGTTAATATCATGGATCAGTTTGCCTTTTCCCAGATTTATAAAGCCTTTGGCATTGGGCAAAGTATCGACATTAACCTCGGATTCAAACCTGTATGTACCCCTCTCAATTTCCTTGCGAACTTGTTCCCGCTCCCATTCATACCAATCCGGAATATGGGTAAACTCTGTTTTTCCGGTTACTGCAGACAGTTCGCCGTACTCGGACATCTGCCACTCCTTTTTGCAACTGTTACACCAAAGTCTGTTTTCACCAGACATCATATGATACTGGGCATAGCAATTGGGGCAATGATAAAGCACCTTATGCAGTCCCTTTGCTCTGTCGGGAGAGCTTATTCGAATTTTGCGATCCTTTTGCCATGCAAAATCATCATATTTGAACGCTGTGTTTATTCTTTCATTAATTTCTTTATAATCCAGTGTGGTAACTTCCTCTTTTGTTATCAAATGAGTTAATACAGCCTCCATTGATTTCACCTTTCTGTTTTTGAGATTCCAAAAAGGTGAATTAACATGATGTCCATGCATTATTAATGTTACAACCGGTATCTTAAGCAGCTTAGCCAATTTCCCCAGCGATTCCGGCAGGACTGCATTAGTCCCGCATAACGAATATCTGGCTTCCGGGTAAAGCACAATTACATCTCCATTGTTAGCAACCTTTTTCATATGCCGAACCATAACCGTATCATTTGTAAACTTACGCTTACAGATACATCCCACGTTTCTTAAAAGCCACTCCCGGCCGATAAAGCCATCTATCGCCACTATATAATTTGCACGGTGAGGAAATATGGCCGCAGTTGTTACCTTAAAATCTATAAAGGAATTATGGTTGCATAGTAACAGGTATGGTGGTTTAAGGCCCTTCATCCCTACTTTTATTATTTTAACCCTGTGAGCCCAAACAGCAGGATAACTCAACAGCCATGTAATTGGCCTTAAAAAATGTCGCTGTCTAATAGGTTTTTTCAGCATATCAAATCTGTCAAATTTTAATATATCCATATATACTCCCTTTAAGCGATATTAATCTAATTATACTGTGCAATTCAACATAAATCATCTTATTTTATATATACTCAAAATTATACAATTAGTAAATAAAAAACTCATCATCTATTGAGTATTAACTGATTCAATGTTCCTATATCCTCAACCAATAACTGATAAATATTGCTTATGAACAACATTGGGTATACCACAATAACATAATAAAATTTCTTCGTATTTTATCCCTACGATCCTTTAATAATGAAACCAGCAGAGCAGTATTAATATTGACAAAAATTCTTATCAAAAAAGTGTTTTAATGGGCTTAAAGTAGTGGCCAAGAACAACATTTTTGGTATAATTGATAAGGTTCCATAAAATTCATATCACACATCAATAAAAGGAGTTCGCAATGAAAATCATTACAAAAAACAAACGAATCAAAGTAATTGTAAACGGCCGGGAAATTGAAGTCTACGATAATCTGACTATCCTCCAGGCCTTACTCCAAGAGGATATACATATACCCCATCTTTGTTATGATATCCGTCTTGAGCGTTCAAATGGAAACTGTGGATTATGCGTGGTAGAAGTAGGCGAAGGTGAGCAAAAAAGAGATGTAAAAGCATGCCAGACGCCTGTCCGGGAGGGTATGGTTATCACCACCAACAGTCCCAAGTTAAAAAGCTATCGCAAGGTTCGTCTGGAGCAAATTTTGTCGGATCACAACGCGGACTGTGTCGCCCCATGTGTTATGACCTGTCCGGCCAATATCGATATCCAGGCTTATCTGCATCATGCAGCAAACGGTAATTTCAGCGCTGCTCTCCAGGTCATCAAAGAACGTAATCCCTTCCCTGTGACCTGTGGCCGTGTATGCCCACATCCCTGTGAGGCTCAATGTCGCCGTAATATGGTGGATTCTCCCGTTGCCATTAATCACGTTAAGCGTTACATCGCTGACTGGGATATGGCTCAGGATGAGCCTTGGATGCCCAAAAAGCAAGATTCAACCGGAAAGAGAATCGCTATTGTGGGCGCCGGACCGTCAGGACTTACTTGCGCTTATTATAGTGCCATCAGCGGCCACGACGTTACAGTATTTGAACGCCAGCACTATGCCGGGGGTATGATGCGTTATGGAATTCCCGAGTATCGTCTGCCAAAAGACACTCTTGAGAAGGAAATCGACATAATCAGGAATCTTGGCGTCAAGATTATGACTAAAAAGGCCCTTGGTACTCACATCCGTCTTGAAGATCTCCAGGATGATTTTGATGCCGTCTATCTGGCTATTGGCTCATGGAACGCTACACCTATGCATATTGAAGGTGAGAACCTCCCAGGTGTATGGCTTGGTATTCAATTTCTTGAACAGGTCACCAAGCAAGCTGATATTCAGCTGGGTGAAAATGTTGTAGTCATTGGCGGTGGTAACACAGCTATTGACTGTGCCCGCGTTGCATTAAGAAAGGGTGCTAAGTCGGTTAAACTGATTTACCGCAGAACCCGGGAGGAAATGCCCGCTGAATCCTATGAAGTTGAAGAAGCCCTTCATGAAGGGGTTGAAATGCTTTTTTTGATGGCGCCTACCAGCATCGTTTCTGAGGATGGCAAGAAGAAACTGCAATGCATCAGGATGGAGCTCGGAGAACCTGATCGCTCAGGTCGTCGCCGCCCTGTGCCTATTGAAGGAAGCAATTTTGAAATTGAGGCAGATACCATAATTGGTGCAATTGGTCAAAGTACGAATACACAATTTCTCTATAACGATCTCCCCGTCAAGCTGAACAAATGGGGCGATATTGAGATTAACGGTAAGACCTCCCAGACCTCTGAATTAAATATTTTTGCTGGCGGGGACTGTGTCACAGGTCCTGCTACAGTCATTCAGGCTGTTGCCGCTGGTCGCCGCGCTGCCGAAGCTATAGACAGCTTTCTCATGAAGGGGTACGTTCCGGAGAGTCATATGGACTACAGCTGCAGCAGAGGCTCCATGGAGGACCTCCCAAAATGGGATTTTGAACATTTCCCCAGGCTGGAGCGTGCTAAGATGCCTTCCATTGACCTTAAAGCGAGAGAAGGTAACTTTAAGGAAGTCGAGTTGGGGTTATCTGAAGAAGCTGCTCGCGAGGAATCACGCCGCTGTCTGAGATGTGGATGTAACAAGCAATATAATTGTGATTTGAGAAATGAGGCTTCTGACCATAATATTATGTATGAGAAACCAATTCATGAAAGGCCTTATATCCCAATTGTTGAGGATCATCCCTTCATTGTCAGGGATCACAATAAATGTATTTCCTGCGGTCGTTGTATTGCAGCTTGTGCAGAGGTTGAGGGCCCCGACGTTCTGGCTTTTTACATGAAGCATGGCCGTCAGTTGGTGGGAACAAGAAGTGGTCTTCCTCTTCATGAAACCGATTGCGTCAGCTGCGGGCAGTGTGTGAATGCTTGTCCCTGTGGCGCATTAGAGGTAAAGAGTGAAAAAGGCAAGGTGTTCAGAGCTATCAATGATCCCTCTAAGACTGTGGTTGCCTTTGTCGCACCCGCTGTACGAAGCGTAGTTTCTTCCCATTACGGTATTCCATTTGATAAGGCTTCCGGATTCATGGCGGGTCTTCTCAAAAAGCTCGGTTTTGATAAGGTCTTTGATTTCTCCTTCGCTGCTGACTTAACCATTGTGGAGGAAACCACCGAATTTTTAAACCGTGTAGCAAATAAGGGTGTTATGCCCCAGTTTACCTCTTGCTGTCCGGGATGGGTCAATTTCGTTGAGCGGCGTTATCCGGAGCTTATTCCCCATCTGTCTACCTGTAAATCACCACAGCAGATGATGGGTGCTACTGTGAAAAACCATTATGCCCAGCTGGCAGGTCTCAATAAAGAAGATTTGTACGTGGTTTCCATCGTTCCTTGTATTGCCAAAAAATACGAGGCTGCTCGTCCTGAATTTGCACCTGATGGAATCCGTGATGTGGATGCGGTTCTGACCTCTACCGATATGATGAGTATGGCTGAGCTTAAGCGCATTGATACATCAATCATTGAGCCCCAGGAATTTGATGAGCCTTACAGACAGGTCACCGGAGCCGGCATTCTTTTCGGAGCATCGGGGGGTGTGGCAGAAGCTGCTCTTCGTATGGCAGTTGAGAAGTTGACCGGTAAAGTCATGACCGACCATCTGGATTTCAAAGAAGTCCGCGGTTTTGCCGGTTTGAAGGAATCAACTGTCGAAACCGATGACACAACTGTTCACGTAGCTGTTATCAGTGGTCTGCATAATGTGGAGCCTATCGTGGAAAAGATTATTCAAGGTGTGGATGTGGGCTATGATTTGATTGAAGTTATGGCTTGCCCTGGAGGCTGTATTTGCGGTGCCGGTCATCCTGTTCCGGAGAAAGTGGGTACCCTTGAACAACGTCAGAAGGTGTTGGTTGATATTGATAAAACCTCCACCTACCGTAAATCACAGGAAAATCCCGACATTCTGAATCTGTACCATGATTTCTATGGTGAAGCTAATTCATCCTTGGCTCATAAACTGTTACATACCCGCTATCATGCCGTCAATGGCGATATCCGCTGCGGTACTGTTCGCAAGAAGGCTGATTCTGCCTTTGTAACCCGTCAGCTTACTTTCTGCACCTGTGATGCATGTTCAGCCAAGGGGTCCAAAGAGCTTTATGCTTCCACCCTTGAGCAAGTGAAAAAGCTTAAAATGGATACTTTTGTTGAGGTTAATACAATCCGCCTAAAGGAAACCCACAATGGCCAGGACATATATATCACACTTGACGGAAAGCGTATTGACGCCTCAAATCTTGAGGATCTTTCACATAATCTGAAATAGTAGCACATGCCCATGGAAATGTTGCTGATATAATTAAAGCCTGTTGGATTTACCCAGCAGGCTTTTTTACCCCAATAAAATATACATAATAATTCAGAACTTCTTTAGCGTTGTTTTCACAAAGAAGCCATTATCCATAAAGAATAATGGCAACTGGCTGTCATATCCTTTGCAGGACTTAGACCCTCTAGCTTTGCGCCACTGATTTTCATCAGCTTTGCCCTTTTTAATTACGCAAATATGATCCTAACCAGATTAGCATGGATATCCTAGGCATGTCAATACATTTCTAATATAGATTGCTCGAAATAGCTCGAAAATGCTAATAAATTGCAACATTATGCCGCCTTCTTGGCATTGGTATTACTTTTTCATGCCCATCTTTACTCCTTTATTTTTTGGACTTGTGTATACAAATCCCTTCAACATCATGAGCAGCTTCCATCACTATTTCACTGACTGTAGGATGGGGGTGTATTGTATCGGCAATCTCTTCGATAGTAGATTCCAGTTTCATTGCTACACACATCTCAGAAATCATATCTGTAGCTCTTGGTCCCATGATATGTGTTCCCAGAATTTCTCCTGTGGCTTTATCGGTTATGATTTTCACAAAACCTTCCTTCTCGCCCATGATCATGGATTTACCATTGGCACTTATAGGAAACCTCCCAATTTTCAATTGATATCCTTTTTTTATAGCCTCAGCTTCTGATAATCCAACTGTTGCAACTTCAGGGTTGGTATAAATGCATCCGGGAATAACCGAATAGTCCATTTTTTTATACTTACCAGCGGAATTGGCAGCAGCCACCAAACCCTGTTCAGAGGCAACATGTGCAAGCAATACTTTCCCTGTAACATCCCCTATGGCATAAATACCTTTTATCGAAGTTTCCATGCTTTCATTAACTTTTATAAAACCTCTCTCCAAATCAATCTTAACATTTTCAAGACCTATGTTTTCGCTATTGGGTTTTCTTCCTATAGCAACTATGGCAATATCCCCGTCCACACTTTGTTCTTTTCCATTATTCTCAAAAGTACAAACAGCCTTATCACCTGATTGAATAGATATAACTTTGGATGAAGTGAATATTTTGATACCTTTCTTTTCAAGTGATTTTCTGAGGGCTTGGGTAATCTCATCATCAATACCAGGAAGGATATTACTCATCATTTCAATGATTACAACATCTTTTCCAAGAGAATTATATATCGTTGCAAATTCGACTCCAATAACGCCTCCTCCGATAATAACAACTTTGTCGGGACAGAAATCTAAACTCAAGACGTCATCACTGTCTAGTACTTTATCCCCATCAATTCCATCGATAGGTGGCTTTAATGGTCTAGAACCTGTTGCAATGATAATCTTGTCTGCATGAATAATTTGTTTCTCTTTTCCAGTAACCTCAATTGTGTTTTTGTCTAGAATGAACCCTCTTCCTTTTAGGATAGTGACACCATTACTTTTCACTAGATATTCGACGCCAGATCTTAGTTTTTTTACAACTGCATCTTTCTTACTAACAATTTTGGAATATTCAAAATGAACATTATCTATGTAAATACCCGAATCAGCGCTGTTTTTTGCAGTATGATATAATTCTGCTGAATGTAAGAGGGACTTGGTAGGTATGCATCCCCGGTTCAGACAGGTTCCCCCCATTTCTCTTTCTTCGACAATCGCAACCTTTAAGCCTAATTGTGCCGCACGTATAGCAGCCACATACCCACCAGGTCCCCCGCCAATAATTGTTAGATCAAATTTGTTATTCATAATTTCCCCTTCTATCTTATAAGTTAGTGTAAAGTTATTGCACTGACCTATATCAATAAATACGGATTCATCATAATTTGCTTTACTCTTTGTAGAAATTTAGCTGCAGGCGCTCCATCGATAATTCTGTGGTCATAAGTAAGACTTAACATCATGACCGGCCTAATCACGATATTGTCTCCTTCGACAACAGGAATTCTATTAATTTTTCCTATAGCTAGTATAGCGCTTTCAGGTGGATTGATTATGGCAGTAAACTCATCAATATCATACATTCCTAGATTGGTGATGGTAAACGTTCCGTCGGAATATTCATTCGGCAATAAGCCGCCTTTTTGGGCTTTATCTATAAGCTCCGCTGATACAGTTGAAATCTCTTCCAGAGTCATCAGGTGCGCGTTCTTAATAACAGGCACGATAAGCCCACTTTCAACAGCAACAGCCAAACCCATATTAACATAATCTTTTAAAAGGATTCCTTCCTCTATTAAAGATGAATTCATAATTGGAAAATCCATCAACGCTTTTGATACAACTTTCACCATAATATCTGTATATGATACCTTGATATTGCTGGACTTTAGTTTCTCTCTAAACCGGATAATCTCGCTCATGTCCACGCTCATTTTGTGATTGGCCTGCGCCATCTCATGAAGGCTCTGCATCATTTTAGTAGATATAACTTTTCTTATACCTTCAAATGGAATAATATTACCATTCCTGCTTTCCGTCGCAGTTTGGCTCTTTCTTGCTGCAATCGCTGCTTCAACGTCCGCCTTCATTACTTTACCTCTTGCTCCACTACCGCTAACTTCAGAGAGCTCAATGTCATTCTGCATTGCAACCCTTGCAGCCAATGGAGTTGACTTTTGCACCGCAGGCATTTTCTCTATATAGTTCAAAACATCTTTTTCAATGATCAAACCTTCCGGCCCAGTGCCTTCAATATCAAGATAATTTAATCCTTTATCACCGGCAATCATTTTTGCTCTTGGAGTTATAAATATTCTTTCATCCCTATTTCTTTTACCTTTTACTGCTTTAACTTCCTCTATCGGAGTATCCACTTTCAGTTCAATACCCTTTGAAGCCTTTTCGTCATCGGCAGGCTTATCTGTTGAAAAAAAATCTGATATATCTTCTCCTTGTTCACCAATGATTGCAATGATTTCAGTAATAGGTACAACTTCTCCGGCATCTTTAATGATCTTTAATAGTGTTCCCGATACATTCGCTTCAATTTGTATAGTCAACTTGTCAGTTTCCATTTCAAACAGAGGTTGTCCCACCTCAACATTTTCCCCTTCGGCTATAAGCCATCTTGTGATCATACCTTCTGTCATTTGGAGTCCTTGCTTTGGCATAATTACTTTTGTAGCCATCTAAATACCTCCTTTACTGAACCTCTTTTATCGGCGATTTTCTGAAGTATGAGGAATGTCCTCTTTTGAATACCTGGATCATACCTTAAAAACTTAGAGCTTATGGTTTAATAATAACCTTGAGTGCTTCACCACTTCTAGCCCTATTAAAAGCATCTTCCCACTTGTCAAGCGCGTAAATATCTTCAGTAAACTGCTTTAACTTTACCTTGCCCTTGCATATCATGGACAAACATCTTTCCCAGCTTATATAATTTGAACTATAGCTAAAATAAATAGTGGAGGCTTTTAAAGCAAGCTTCATCCATGGTACCGCTACTTCCCCATTGGGCAGCCCAATGGCACAAAAACGCCCATCCTTCTTTAGCATATCGAATCCCTGCAATATTGCCTGTGGTGCTCCAGATAGATCTATTACAACATCCACACCCATTTTGTTTGTTTCATTTAAAACAACTTTAACAGGATCTTCCCTCTGTGAATTTATTACTACGTCCGCTCCAAAGCCTTTGGCAATATTAAATCTTTTCTTTTCGTCCACATCTATTCCCGTCATTATTACTTTTGATGCCCCTTGAGCTTTTATCATCTGGAGCGCAAGTATTGCAATTGCCCCACAACCCAGTATTACTACAGTGTCTTCAGGATGTATCTTAGTTTTATCCAGTATACCGTAAGCTGCTATAGCCATTGGTTCAACAAGGGCGGCCTCTTCATAGCTCACTCCATCCGGTATCATATGCAACAGTGACTCAGGGATTTTTATGTATTGTGCAAATGCTCCATCAATACCATACCCTGGAGCTCTTTTTTCGGGGCAAAGGTGTCTTTTTCCTGTCAAGCAGTACTCACATACTCCGCAAGTCTTGGTGTGCTGCTCACTTACAACCCTATCCCCAATTTTTGCAGACTTTACCCCTTCCCCAAGTTTTACTACTTCTCCAGCGAATTCGTGTCCAACAATAACAGGAGGATATGATGTAAATTTATCGTCATATATCTTTAAATCGGTTCCACATATGCCAACGGCCTTAACCTTTATCAGAACTTCATTGTATTCCGGCTCTGGTACAGGCACTTCTCTTATCTCCATCTTGCCTAATCCATTTTCATATTTGACTAGTGCTTTCATATCTATATTCCTCTCCCTGACACATGAATTTTATCATACACTTAGGTGCATACTCCTTCATTTTGTTTTCAAATTCTTGCGGATTACCATTATGTTCTTTAAACATCCAGTAGTGTCCAGGTATTGCTACTTTAGCCTCGAAATCCCGTGCCATCTTTGCAGCACTTTCAGGGCCAAGATTACCAAACGCACCATTAATAGGCATTATGATTATATCTGGCTTTGCTTGCTTTGCATCTTGCATATATTCTGGCCTGTATGCCGTATCCCCTGTTATGTAAATTTTAATACCCTTTATTGTTAAAAGCATGCCTATTGCATCTGGAGCAAGCTCACCATGGTCTGCGTACAAAGCCTTTATTGTTACATTGCCTGCAGTTATTTCATCTCCTATTGCCATTTTGGTCAGTCTATCTTCAGGTATTTTCATTCCTTTACATATTTCTATCACAGTATTAGGACCATACAGTTTCGTTTTTTTGCATTCCATTAAGAAAGGGATCGAATCTACGTCAAGATGGTCCTCATGATGGTGTGTTACAAGCAATATATCAGCTTCAATATCCATGGGTGAAATTATTGGCATCATAATTCGCTTGAATCCCCATATCCTTTCAACGCAGTTTGAAAGATACGGGTCTATTGCTATAACTTTATCTTCGTCATATTTTATAATAAAGCCAGCCTGACCAAGCCAAAAGATTGCTATTTCTCCTCCTGTGGGTCTGCAATTCATGACTTTGTTCAAAAAATACATATTTTTGCCTCCTCCTATTTCTAAATAATAAGTACAAAACAACTGATACTGTAATCCTCTGAAATATGTGGAATATTTTTTTGATTTATTTATTGATATAGTACTGCCTTAACCGCCCTGATTATATCATCTTCTTGTGGAACAACTGCATTTTCAAGGCCAAGATTAAACGGCAGCGTACACTGTTTTGCACCAAGCCTGATGACAGGCGCATCTAAATATTTGAAAGCTCCCTCTGTAATAATCGAAGCAATTTCAGCTCCGGGGCCGCCAGTTCTATGGGCTTCATGCACAACTACAGCTCTTCCAGTCTTCTTCACTGAATTGATCATGGTTTCAGTGTCCATCGGCACCAGAGTCCTTGGGTCAATCACCTCAACATCGATTCCTTCTGCCTCAAGTGTCTTTGCAACATTCATGGCCTTGCTTGCGTACAAATGCGTACCTATGATGGTAACATCTTTGCCTTCTTTTAATACATTAGCCTTACCAAAAGGTATAGCAAATTCAGGGTCATCTGGTACTTCACCCTTTGTTGCATACAGTGCTTTGTGTTCAAAAAACATCACAGGGTTATTATCTCTGATGGCTGTTCTTAAAAGACCGGCTGCATCTGATGGACTAGACGGCATAGCCACCTTCATACCTGGAATGTGCATAAAGAATTGCTCCACGCATTGGGAATGCTGGCCACCATTCCCTCTTCCTATACCCTGTTGTCCTCTGATTACCATGGGAACGGTAGCTTTTCCGCCAAACATGTATCTGATTTTTGCTGCCTGATTTAATAACTGATCCATTGATACATATGTAAAATCCATATACATCAATTCCACAATAGGTCTCATTCCTGCACAAGCTGCGCCAATACCTGCACCCACAAAACCTGCTTCTGATATTGGTGTATTTCTTACTCTTTCCGATCCGAACTCATCTAACAGGCCTCTTGTACAGCCAAAAATTCCACCCTGTTTTGCAATATCTTCACCCATTATAAAAACCTTATCATTTTTTCTCATTTCTTCAGCAATTACATCTCTAATTGCCTGGGCATAAGTTTTTATACTCATTCTTAGATTCCTCCTTTCGTTAATTTTCACAGAAAACGTCTTCCATTACTTTAGAAGTATCCGGTTCTGGACTCTCCAATGCGAACTTAGTTGCTGCCTCCACCTGATTAAAAGCATCCTCTTCAATTTCAACGCATTCTGCATTTGTCAATATATTATTGGTTATCAAATATTCTTTAAATCTCTTTATTGGACATTTCTGCTTCCAGTCCTCCACTTCCTGCCTTGTCCGGTAAACCTGTGGATCCCCAGTCCAATGCCCAAACCATCGATATGTTTTACACTCCACCAGTGATGGTCCTTCTCCTGCTTTAGCCCGTGCAATCGCTTTTTCCATAACATCGTTTATAGTTATAACATCATTACCATCAATACTATAACCAGGCATATTATAGCCTTGTGCACGGCTTGTCCCAATGTCCACAACCGATGTACTCTCAGATACATGACAAGATATCCCATATAGATTATTCACACAAACAAATATAACAGGCAGTTTCCATACAGAAGCAAGGTTAAGTGATTCGTGGAAAGTACCTATATTTGATGCCCCATCACCAAAAAATGCAACAGCAACTTGATCGGTACCTTTTAGCTTGGCAGCTAAAGCACCTCCCACGGCAATTGGCAATCCACCTCCCACAATGGCATTTGCACCAAGATTTCCTTTGGTAAAATCCGCAATATGCATGGAGCCACCTCTACCTTTGCAATATCCAGTGGCTTTCCCCATCAGTTCCGCCATAGCCCTGCCAAGTTCTGCACCTTTTGCAATGCAATCTCCATGTCCCCTGTGTGTACTTGTTATATAATCAACATCCCTTAAAAGGGAGCAAACAGTGGCTGGAATTGCTTCTTGTCCAATGCAAAGATGAACTGATCCTCTGAGTTTGTTTTGCTCAAACAATTGCAGTGCCTTTTCTTCAAACTTTCTAATTTTGTTCATAGTCTTAAATATATGTATCATACGTTCTTTTTCTATCATTGTTACACCTCCCGCAATAATGTAAACGGACTCGCCCTTTTTTTACCACACTCCTCTGAGAGGAATGCCCTTTTGCAAACTACCTATAATATTTTTTCAAGAATCTCAACTATGTTCGCAGTGCTATCAGCAATATGGACCCCAGCATCCCTTAATTTTTTTTCCTTACTCTCAGCACTACCGGTGCCATCTGCTGAAACAATAGCCCCCGCATGGCCCATACTTCTGCCCTTTGGTGCATTTTTACCTGCAATCAGAGCTACAACCGGCTTTTTTACATACTCTTTAATATATTCGGCGGCCAGTTCTTCTTCACTTCCACCGATCTCACCAATAATCACAATAGCTTTTGTTTCCGGATCAGCCTCAAATAAAGGAAGCAAATCTACAAATGTAGATCCTGGTATCATATCTCCACCATTCCCAACACAAGTTGATTGGCCTATTCCCTTATTACTCATCATAAAGACAGTCTCATAACAGTTGGTTGCACTTCTTGACATTATTCCCACACTGCCTTTAGTAAATATTTTATGAGCCATAAATCCTGATTTTGCTTTGCCCGGAGAGATCACGCCAAAGGAATTCGGACCTATAACCCTGCATCCCTTCTTCTTTGCAATGTGGTAAACACCCATCATGTCGTGAACGGGAACATGCTCTGCAATGGTAAGTATAAGTTTCAATCCGGCATCCATTGCTTCATATACGCCTGCTGCGGTGTACTTTGCAGGAACGAAAATTACCGATGCATTGGCATCCGTTGCTTCAATTGCTTCTTTAACCGTATTGAAAACAGGAACACCAAATACTGTCTGTCCACCTTTACCCGGAGTAACACCAGCTACTACCTTTGTACCGTAGGCAAGCATCTGTTCTGTGTGAAAAGTACCCTCTCTTCCGGTGATGCCCTGTACAATTAATCTGGTGTTTTCATCAATTAATATGCTCATTTTAGCTCCCTCCTTGCAGCCAGCACTGAAACGCCTTCTCTGATATTATCCACCGAAATGATTTGACCCTTGATACTGTTAATAATCTCCAGTCCCTTTTCTTTATTCGTACCTTCAACACGAACCACAAGTAATTTATCTTCTTCATGCTTTTCCATAGCCATTTTTATACCCGTAGCAACCTCGTCACAGCGAGTAATTCCTCCGAATATGGTAATAAACAAGGCTTTTATATTTTTATTTGAAAGTACTATTCGCACAGCTTCGGCAATTCTCTCCGCAGTGGCACCACCACCAAGATCAAAACCTACCCCTACCTTCATTCCCTGCTTTGAAATAAGGTCGATACAGGACATAATCATACCTGAGCCATTGCTCATGACAGCAATATTACCATCCACTTCACATGGGATATAAAGAAAATTAAACTTTCTTGCCTCTAGAACCAACTCATCTTCTGTAAGAGAATCCCTGAATTCTAAAATATCAGGTTGTCTGCTTAACGCATTATCATCTATCGATACTTTTCCGTCCAGTGCAAGAATCTTGTTTTCTGCTGTAATGACTAGAGGATTAATCTCCGTTAACATACAATCGTATTCACAGAACAAGGTATATAGTTTTTTGACGATATCAAACATTTGCTCATAGAGCGAATTATTCAGTCCGCTCTTGCTGATAAGATAACGGATAATATAATCCTTTATACCGATCAAGGGATCAATACTGACCTTCATAACCTTTTCGGGTGTCAGCCTGGCGACCTCTTCAATATCAACGCCACCCTCTGAGCTAAATATAATCATTGGCTTCTTGGAAAGTCGGTCCAACATGATGCTTAAATAAAGCTCCTTACTTACCTCAGCTTTCTCCACGATCAACAGTTTTTTTACAATATGCCCCTTGATATCCATTCCCAAAATACTTTTACTGACTTCAAGCAACTCATCTGTGTTGCTTGCAAACTTTATTCCTCCAGCCTTTCCTCTTCCGCCTATTTGTACCTGTGCTTTTGCAACCAGCGGAAACGTCAAATTTAAAGCCTTTGAAGCCAAATCACTAACATCCTCTATAACGATCCCTTTTTGCGTAGGTATCTCATATTTATCAAAGAGTTCCTTTGCTTTATATTCCATTAAATCCATCGCTACTCAACCCCACATTTCTTCATCTGTTGGAACTTTTGCGTCCTTCATAAAGTAGCCTATCCTTGTAATATTAATTAGATGTTTATAGTCCAGGTTTTCTGATATGCTGTTGTTTCCCCAAGAACCGCAGCCAAGAGTGGTAGTAGGTGCAAATCCATTAAAAAAGCTCCCACCATTCATGGTCGAGCATATCTGATTAATTAGTACTCTGCTTACAGGAACTGTGTTTGCAGCATATTCAATATTATCTTTATTATCCGAATGAATACTAATGGAGTGTCCTTTACCCTCCACTTCAAGGTTTGCATTGGCAATTTCAACTGCCTGCTCAAATGTCTTATATGTGAAGATCGCTATTACAGAACACATCTTTTCTCTGCAGAAAACGTCTTCCCTTCCAATCCCATCCGCCTTTACAGCAATAAGTTTTGTCCCGTCAGGAATTTTGATTCCGGCAAGTTCTGCAACTTTCGTAATCGGCTGTCCTACCACGTCCCTATTCATGACCCCGTCAATAAACATCACTTTTCGAAGTTTATCCTTCTCTGCTGCATCCTCTATGTAATAGGCACCATTTGCTTTCAACTCTGAAATGATTATATCGTAGTCGTCTTCATGCATAATAATGGTCTGCTCACCTGAACAAATAATTCCATTATCAAAAATTCTACCTGCTACAATTTTGGGAATAGCTTCTTTTATATTTACATTCCGATCTATAATACACTGAACATTCCCTGCACCTACACCATAAGCCGGTTTTCCACTGCTATAGGCTGCCTTGACCATTCCCATTCCTCCTGTAGCTACAGTCACATCTACAGCCTTCATCAACTCACCGGTTATTTCAACACTTGGTTCATCTATCAACTGTATAAGGTTTTCGGGTACATTGTATTGGCTTATGGCCTGGTTAAAAAGATCTACTACACGTCGCGCACATTTTTTCGCTCTGGGATGTGGGGCAATAATAATTGAATTCCTGCCCTTAAGCGCAAACATTACATTACACATTGGCGTCACAATTGGGTTAGTACAAGGTGTAACAACACCTACGACACCCATTGGTTTTGCAACTTCCACCACTCCTGTTTTTTCATTATAGTTAATAATACCTACTGACTTTTTAGTTTTCAGACTGTTCCATATAATTTTAGCTTTACCCTGATTTTTCTTGATCTTATCCTCGAAAACACCCATTCGAGTCTCATCAACCGCTAATCTTGCCAAGTCAACTGCATTGTCGTAAACTACTTTGGCAATTGCCTTCACCACTTCATCTACCTGCTGCTGATTAAATTTCTCAAATTCCTTTTGGGCAACTCTTGCTTTGGCTACTAATTCACTAATAAATCCCTTATTATCCATTCCGACCACTCCTTTTATTATTTTTTTATTATGTTGAGCACTGGTATTCCCATTTATCTTGTATTATTATAATATGGTCATACCAGTTATGGTCTAAAATCTTTTATCATTCAATGTATCTTATAAAAATTATTTATCTTCAATACCTTGAACGTTTTTGGATGCTTCTTCAAGATGATTTCTCATTAATTCTGAAGCCTTTTTTTCGTCGCCGGCTTTTACTGCCTCAAAAATATCTCTGTGATGTTTAAGTCCTATTCTAGTGTCTTTCATGCTTTTAAGTGCCACTTCCCTCGAGGAGTTAAGCAAATCACCGCACATATTTAATATCTTTGACATTGCAGTATTCTCCGCTGCTTTGGCTAATGCATTGTGAAATTGATTATCCCCCTTTATCCCAATACCGCCTTCCGCAATCTCTCTCGCCATTAAATCAAGACACCTCTCAATTTCGGCAGCTTTATCGTCATTTATCCTGGCCGCTGCAAGTCTCGCTATTTCAGATTCAAGTAGTATTCTCACTTCAATAAGTTCTGCTACTAGCTTTTTATCTTTACTTAAAATGCTGGAAAAAGGGTCAATCACATTATTCAGTGTTATTTCTTTAACAAAAGTCCCTTCTCCTACTTTTGATTCTATAAACCCCATCATTTCTAGAGACCTAAGCGCCTCGCGAATTGCCGTCCTGCTCACATTCAGTTGAACTGCCAGATCCCTTTCAGTCGGAAGTTTGTCACCAGGCTTTAGGGATCCATTATTTATTAAATCAGTTAGCTGCTTGATAATTTCTTCATATAACCTTGTTTTCTTCAATGGTTTTAGCATTTGTGCCTCCTACATTAGTGTACTTAGTTTAACGATATCATAGGTTTGGTTTTTTGTCTATTGGTAATACCAATTAAATTCTCGTATGTAAGCTGTAAAATTAAGTGTCGTGTATTCTACTTCCCTTCAAAATGACATTTATTTATCACCAGATGCATGGCTTGATACAATGTATGGTTTTTATGCTTCTAAAGAATGCGATGGTTTCGATTACCAACAATTAATAAAGATATGGAAGTGGCACAAGATACATTAATGAATGGATTTCATAAATTGACAACAATGAAATAGAAACATGTTCGAGTGCTCTTATAGGATAGGATTTTTAAAAAAGCCTAAAACAAAAGGACTTGAAAATTCAAATCCTTTTGTTATAAGTGGTCGAGGTGAGAGGACTTGAACCCCCGGCATCTTGGTCCCAAACCAAGCGCGCTACCAGCTGCGCTACACCTCGACGTATAAAGACTTTATGCTCTCTGCTTTCGCAGCAGTGTCTATTATACATTGTTTAGAGATGTATTTCAAGCATTAATTTTCAACCATTTGTTTCAGTACAAGAGCTTTATTCACTCTCAACGAGCTGTTTTGTTTAATTCTCAGCACTTACCTGCTTTTTATCATATACAATGAACATAATCATTCCAATAAAACAAAGTGCTGTGATAAAAGCTGTCAGATAGAAAACATAACGGGGATCTGCCGCATAAATAAAACCTGAAACACTTCCGATAATTGCACTTAAAATTGCTGTAACAGTATTAAGAAGCGAGTAAATACCTGCCCGCTCCTTGCCCTCCGAAATATCTGCCAGCAAAGTGCTGAAAAAGGGCATAAATATTCCATGACCAAAAGAATAAATTCCTACTGCCAATACTGCGTATATCATAATACCATGGGGAAGCATTGTGATCCAGAAAAATGCGGCTGTCTGAAGAAACAATCCTGTCAAAATAGACGCATGTATATTCTTTCTTGCTGTACTTGGTGTTATAAATAAAAACACAATGAGCATAACTCCGGCGTACACACCGCCCAGAATTGATGCTGCAGCTTTATCTATCCCCAAGTAATCGGTCATGTAAGGAAGAAAATACATGCTGTTATATGCACCTAGAGGTATTATCAGATTAAACAGTATCTGCACGACCATAGCTATCCTCAGCCGCTTGTTGGAGGCAAGCTGCTTAAATGTGCCCTTATATATCCCTTTTTTTAGCCGTTCTTTAAAATCAAAACCTTTATGCTCGTTAAGAATCTGTTGACCAACCTTTGTTTCGACATATTTACTGTTTCGTATAAAAAACATTGCTGTCATACTTAATATTGCAAATATTATAAAATATCGTTCTGCTCTTACAATGCCACATCTGGCCACTACCAGACCACCTATGGGAGTAATGATTCCCAGGGATATATTTATAATATTCAATAGATTAAACGCTGATTTGCGCTGCTCTGAGTCAGCATCTTCAATCACCATAAGGTTCCACGATACCCCGGTAACCTTCGTAGCATTATTAACAATCGTAGCTATTATAAACATTGTGAGGCTTCTGGAAATAAGAAACAGAAACAATGCGAAAGACCATCCTATCAGATCAAAAATAAGACAAGTCTTTTTCCTTCCCAAAAAGTCTGTGATACTTCCTGCAAAGAATGAAAAAAATGCGCCGGATAAAAAACCCACTGCTGTGATTATTCCAAGCTGCTGTTCTGTTATTCCCATTTCCATAAGGTATAGACTGAAATAAAAAATAAAAATTGTATACGGAATTCCCCATAATGGTTCACAGATAACCGAGGTCCTTGTATTCCCCTTTAGGATGCAAAAAGACTGTACGATTTTTAGTCTCTTAAATCTCTGCCACATATGTATCTCCTAAGTTTTAATAGTGTACCCAGATTATACGCCAATAATAGCATAAGAGCCCGGCAAGAGCAATGCTGGCTATTTTGTTGCGTATTGACCGGCTTATAGCATATAATAATCTTACCTTATATTTGGCGGACAATCTTTGTCTGTAATATGTTTATTAAGCACATCGGGTAAATGAAAGGCTGGAAAGTTTAATGCTCCAAAAAATACTGGCGCGGATGCGCAGGGCTATAGAAGATTATCATATGATAAAAGATGGCGATAAGATTGCCGTAGGCGTATCCGGCGGCAAGGACAGTCAGCTTTTATTGCTTGCATTCAGGGATTTACAAAAGTTTTTACCTCAAAAATTTGAGTTTGTGGCCATCACAATAGACCTGGGCTTCGAAAATTTTGACAGAGATTCTTTATTAAGTTTCTACAATAGTATTAATGTGGAGTATCATATAGAAAAAACAAATATCTCTCAGGTAGTTTTTGAAGCCAGAAATGAGCAACATCCCTGTGCTTTATGCTCCAATATGAAAAGAGGTGCCCTTTATAATTCTGCAGTAAAGCTAGCTTGTAATAAAGCGGCTTTCGCCCACCACATGGATGATGTTATCGAAACATTCATGATGTCCCAGCTTTATGAGGGGCGTATCCATACCTTTTCTCCGGTTACGCATCTGGATCGTAAAAATATAATACTGATACGTCCTATGATATATATTAAGGAAAGTTTTATATATGAAACTGTAAAAACTTTGGGTTTAAATTCTGTTGGCAGCGGGTGTCCATCGGACGGAACTACTAAACGACAGAAAATAAAAGAACTGATAGAAGAAATGTCTAAAGAGAATCCACATCTTAAGTCCAATCTCTTTGGCGCCATCCAGCGTGCAGAAATTTGTGGCTGGAAGCCAGGTAACGGAAGATCAAACTAAAGCCCTTGTTTTATATGCCTGCATATAGCTTCAAAACTCTGGTCACTGATATCGTGCTCAATTTTACAGGCATCCTCAAAAGCGGTTTCCTCGTCAACCCCAAGAGACATAAGAAATTTTGCCAGCGTTCTGTGCCGTTCATACATCCTCTCAGCAATTTCTGCTCCTGGCTTGGTTAGCGTTATAGCTCCATCAGGCTTCATAATAATATATTTGTTTTCCCGGAGCAGCTTCATTGCATGGCTAACACTCGGCTTAGTCACACCGAGTTCTGTGGCGATATCTATTGAACGGGCATACCCATTCTTGTTTTGCAGTATTAATATCATCTCCAGATAATTCTCAAGAGATTCGTTTACCTGCATCATTACAGCTCCTTATACATGAGTATTGCAATCAGTGCAAAAACTACCTCCAGTATTCATGTTATATGGTAATGTTATTTATAATCATGGTATCATCCATGAACATTTTTAGCAAGGCTGGTTGCTTTATTTTGGTAAGCAATAAATATTTTTGCTTATTTTACTGAAAAAAATATATTGACACAGTAAGTTAGACGCATTAAACTATAGTTGAAGGACTAGTTAGAAGTAACTAACTCACGAAGGGGGGATACATATGCCGCTAAGTATGGCAGGTGCTGGCGAAACTAATTATATTCGAAAAATCATTGGAAAAGATCAAGTCCGTCGCCACCTGGAAAATCTGGGTTTTGTTATAGGTGAACCTGTCACTGTTATAAGCCAAATGAACGGTAATATGATACTCTCAATAAAAAACAGCCGAATTGCGCTTGATAAAAGCATGGCAAACCGGATTATGATATAGCAGGAGGAAAAGTACATATGAAAACACTGCGTGATATTGAAATAGGCAAAACTGCCACTATAAAAAAGATACATGGAACCGGAGCTTTAAAGAGAAGGTTTATGGATATGGGCATAACCAGGGGCACAGAGGTATATTTCAGAAAAGAGGCGCCCTTAGGTGATCCTATGGAGATTAACGTTCTTGGTTATGAACTTGCAATAAGAAAAAGCGATGCTGAATTAATAGAGGTTGAAGAGAAATAATTTTTTTACACTGCGGTTAGATGCATCTAACTCAATTTTTCGGAGGTAAACATGGAGATAAAAATAGCATTAGCCGGCAATCCCAATTCGGGAAAAACAACAATGTTTAATGACCTGACAGGGAGTAATCAATATGTTGGTAACTGGCCCGGCGTGACAGTTGAGAAAAAGGAGGGTAAACTGAAAGGCAGTCCTGATGTAATTATTCAGGATCTTCCCGGTATTTACTCCCTTTCACCTTATAGCATGGAAGAAGTAGTTGCCAGAAACTATCTTATTAATGAAAAGCCTGACGCAATTATTAATATTGTAGACAGTACAAACCTGGAAAGAAACCTGTATTTAACAACTCAGCTGGCTGAGCTTGGAATCCCGATGGTTATTGCCCTTAACATGATTGATATTGTAAGAAAAAACGGGGACGTAATTCACTCCGATAAGATATCCAAAGCCTTCGGATGTGAAGTTGTAGAAGTTTCAGCTTTAAAAGGCATCGGATCAAAGGAGGTGGCTGAAAAAGCCGCCCAGCTTGCCAGGGCTAAGAAAGCAATGGAGCCCAAACATACATTTGATGGCCCTGTAGAGCATGCTCTTGCCCATATAGAAGAAGAAATTGAAGGAATAATAAGGGATACCCAACGCCGTTGGTATTCAATTAAACTATTTGAACGGGATAAAGAAGTAATAGAAGAGCTGAACCTTGACTCTGAGACAATGGAGCATATTGAGTTACATATATCCGAGTGTGAGCAGGAGCTTGATGATGATTCAGAAAGCATTATTACAGATCAGCGATATTCATATATAAATAAACTTGCAAAAGATTTCGTTGAGAAAAAGAATACATCGAAATTGCGAACTTCAGATAAAATTGATCTTGTTTTAACTAACAAGTGGCTGGCTCTTCCAATTTTTGCGCTGGTTATGTTTATTGTCTATTATATTTCGGTAACAACGGTAGGCGCTATAGTAACCGATTTTACTAATGATACCCTCTTTGGAGAGTGGATAATTCCGCCCCTCTCCACCTGGCTGGCAGACATAGGAGTTGTAGGCTGGCTGGTGGGCCTTATCGTGGATGGTATCATCGGCGGCGTAGGAGCTGTTCTGGGTTTTGTTCCTCAGATGGCTATCTTATTCCTGCTGCTTTCAATACTTGAGGAATGCGGTTATATGGCACGTGTTGCATTTATTATGGACAGAATATTCAGAAGATTCGGCCTTTCAGGCAAGTCATATATATCAATGCTGATTGGGTCAGGTTGTTCTGTTCCGGGAATCATGGCCTCACGTACAATAGAAAATGAAAAAGAGCGTAGAATGACAATTATGACCACATCCTTTATACCTTGCGGCGCCAAAATGCCTATAGTCGGCCTCATAGCAGGTGCATTATTCGGCGGAGCATGGTGGGTTGCCCCTACAGCATATTTTATCGGTGTTTTAGCTGTATTTATCTCCGGAATTATTCTAAAGAAAACCAAAGCCTTTGCCGGAGACCCCTCTCCTTTCATTATGGAACTTCCGGCATACCATATTCCTTCTGCCAAAAACGTATTTAGAACAACAACGGAGCGAAGCTGGTCGTTTATAAAGCGTGCAGGTACAGTTATTCTGGCGGCAAGCGTATTTATATGGTTCTTAAGTAACTTTGGAATTATCGAAGGAACCTTCGGCCTTGTTGATGATATGAACCTCAGTATTTTAGCAGCATTAGGAGGGTTAATTGCCCCTGTTTTTGCTCCGCTTGGTTTCGGAAACTGGCAGTCAGCTGTTGCTACTATAATGGGTCTGGTTGCAAAAGAAGAAGTAGTAGGTGTCTTTGGTGTATTGTACGGAGTTAGCGGAGATGCACTGGCATTAGTTGAAGAAGGTGCTATAGGCAGTCTTTCCCCTATAGCTGCTCATTTTACACCTCTGGCTGGATTTAGTTTCCTGATATTTAATTTATTATGTGCTCCATGTTTTGCAGCTATCGGTGCTATCAAGCGTGAGATGAACGATCCGAAATGGACATGGTATGCAATCGGTTATTTGTGCGTCTTTGCATATTCGGTATCAATTATCGTATATCAGTTGGGAATGTTCTTCGGGGGCAATGGTTTTACTGCCGGAACAGCTGCCGCCTTAGGTGTTTTGGCAATTATGCTCTATCTGATTTTCAGAAAAAATAAATATGAAACCTCCCTTAATTGTCTGAAAGGAGTGAATGCCCAATGTTAAATTTTATAGAAAACAATCTTTCCTCCATAATAGTCGGAGCCATAGTATTTATAATAGTCGGAGCTGTTTTAATAAAACTTATCCGGGATAAGAAAAATCATAAAAGCTCCTGCGCCGCAGGATGCTCCGGTTGTCCTATGTCGGGAGAATGCCATAAATAGCAGTCAGAATATATAAACTTAAAGATAAAGCCGCCTTCAAGTGAATACTTGAAAGCGGCTTTTTTGGCGGAGAAGCGGGGATTCGAACCCCGGCGCCAGTTACCCGACCTAACGGTTTAGCAAACCGTCCCCTTCGACCTGCTTGGGTACTTCTCCATAATTTATATTTTATATCTATATGGCGGAGAGAGTGGGATTCGAACCCACGGTAGGCTCACACCTACGCCGGTTTTCAAGACCGGTGCCTTAAACCAACTCGACCATCTCTCCATGGTT
>DUNT01000069.1 GCA_012839205.1 Clostridiaceae bacterium | reverse complement strand
TCGTATAACGCACAAATTTATTACACCACCGATGGAACTGATCCTGAAACATCTGTTACAGGATCAACAAAACTATACAACTCTGCAATTTCCATCAGCACCTCTACCACATTAAAAGCCATAACGGTGGCGGAAAGCCTGAATCCCAGTGATATTGCAACATACAACTATACCATTACTGCTGTTGCACCAACTTCAAATCTTGTCTCTGGAGCAATAGTTGGTGAAGGTATGCGGATTCAGCTTTCATCCAGCACATCGGGTGCAAGTATTTATTATACTACAGACGGAAGTGACCCCACTACCGAAAGCACCCTATATTCAGGTCCAATAATACTGAGTGGAGCAATGGCTGACAGCAGCAACAACATAATAATTAAAGCCGTTGCAGCCGGAAGCGGCTACACAACCAGCAGTATTTCCACTTTCACATATATATTTGATCCAGATTTCGTCACATTGACTGATGAGGCTTCCATTGATAAGGTCATCTCTCAGATGACCCTGGATGAGAAAGTAGCTTTACTGGGTGGAAGTTCGGGCAGGTTAGCAGGTTCGGCAGGAGGTACATTAGCAATATCGAGGCTGGGTATACCTGGGACTTCGCTGTCTGACGGGCCGGCAGGTATCAGAATCACATTGAGGCCTTCAGGATTTACCGATTCGCAAGGCAACCAGACCGTAAGAGCCGCTACTTGGTGGCCGAATGGCGCAGCCCGAGCATCTACCTGGAATACTGCACTTGAGGAGCAGATGGGTATAGCATGGGGCAAGGAAATGTACTTCTTCGGAAATGATCTTCTCTTAGGTCCTGGAGCCAACATACACAGGCATGTTTTAAACGGCAGGAACTTTGAGTATTACTCGGAAGATCCGTTGCTTTCAGGTAAGATAGGCGCAGCCGAAATAATAGGTATACAGTCTGAGGGAGTTGGAGCCACCATCAAGCACTATGCGGCTAACAACCAGGAAACCGGAAGAAATAATCTGCCTACTACCATAAGCAAAAGAGCTCTGCGTGAGATATATCTGAAGAGCTTCGAATACATAATAAGAGAATCTCAGCCATGGGCAGTAATGACTGCCTACAACCAGATTAACGGAGTAAGTACGGCCCAAGACTATGACCTCATTACAACAGTTCTTAGGGAAGAATGGGGCTTCGAGGGCTTTGTGATGACAGACTGGAGCGGACAAGGCAATGCGTCTTACTGGCCTTCACAGCCAGGAAACAACGCATACTCCTCGCTTGTGAAGGCAGGGAATGATGTTTGCGAACCAAGAGGTAACGTAAACAATGTAAACGCCGGTCTGCAAGCAGGCTTCATTACAGAGGACGATATTGACGCATGCGTCAGAAGAATCCTGGAGTACGTTATAAAGACTCCTTCCTTCAAGGGAAAGGAATTAAGTACCGAACCCAATCCATATGCCGATGAGAATGAAGCGATTGCATTTAATGTATCTGTTGAAAGCATGGTATTGTTAAAGAACAATACAGTAGCCGATAAGCCGGCTCTTCCTATTACAAACGGAAACATAGCCACCATAGGCAATGCCACAAGCAGCCTGGTTCTTGGAGGAACGGGAAGCGGAAGCGTTAATGCCGATTCGTCAAGGTATGTCCAGCTTGTGCAGGCACTCAGGAATATTTATACAGGCGGAGACATAATTGATGCCACCACTCTCGGCTATGCACAGGTGTCCGGTGAAATGCAACCTACCGAAGAACAGTTGACCGATTTGGTAAATGAGGTGGGCAGCGTTGTTCTTACCATAAAGCGAACCTCAGGCGAATTCTCGGATGTACGCACAACAAAGGGAGCCTACTATCTCACCGATGCAGAACAGAATCTTATTGATCTCGCTTCCAGGATATGCCGTGAAGCAGGCAAGCCATTTGTAGTTGTGCTCAATATGGGCACATTTGTTGAGATGGAAAGTTGGAAGGATAAAGCAGACGCTATCCTCCTGGTATGGGAACCTGGTATAGTCGTTGCAAAACCGATAGCAGCAGTATTGACAGGTGCAGCAAATCCATCAGGAAAACTGTCAACCACCATTCCAATAGATGTACAGGGCTACTATAACGACGACCCAACCAAGCCATATGCTCCTGCGCAGGATAATTTTGGGACTTCCAGCGGAGTCATATACGACGAGGATATTTACGTGGGCTATCGTTACTATGATGCCTTCAACGTACCTGTATCATACGAGTTTGGATATGGAATGAACTATTCTGCATTTGAATACAGCAACTTGCAGTTAAGCTCATCCACATTTGACAGTATTGACAGCACTATAAATGTAAGTGTTGACATCAAGAACATTAGTCCGGTACCAGGAAAGGAAGTTGTACAATTCTATGTAGGTGCGCCCGGAAAATCGATGCCCAAACCGGTCAAGGAACTGAAGGGCTTTGCAAAGACCAATGAACTTGTTAAAGGAGAATCACAGACAGTAAGCACCACCCTTGACGCAATGCTTCTGGCTTCTTTTGATGAGGCCCGGTCTTCATGGGTGGTAGAGCCCGGAACTTACAAGGTATATGCGGCAGCATCTTCCAAGGATATAAGGCAGGTGGCAACCTTTACAGTTGAAGACGAACTGGTTGTGGAGACGGTAAATGATGTGCTGGCTCCAGATAAAGACATTGATAAATTCAAGCCTGACCAGTCTCAAGTTGCTATATCAAGCATCATCAACAATATCAATATCTCAACACCTGCAGGAGTAGCGCCGGTATTGCCTTCAGTTGTGCAGGCGGTGTATACTGACGGATCTCTAAAGGATGTTCCTGTAACTTGGGACAGCATTGATCCGTCATCTTATGCAAATGCGGGAAGGTTCACAGTTTATGGCACAGTAGCCGACTCATTGCTAAAGGCTGTTGCGAATATTAATGTAACTGAGCCAACAGTTGTGCTTTCGGCGCCTGCTGCTGTTATTCCTGAAGATACGTTTACAGTGGGCATCAGTTTGGATTACATCCTTCAGGACGTATACGCGGAGGATATTACATTGAAATATGATCCTGCGGTATTTGACTATATTGAGGTAACACCGGCGAATGAAAGCATAAAAATACTGAAACAGGATCCCTCCGAAACGGGAACACTGAGAATAATTGCTGCAAACATCGGAGGAGTAGCAGGTGACAGCACGCCGATACTTGATGTCAGCTTCAAAGTTAAGGAAGGTATAGTCAATGTATCAAGCGATATCTCCGTCTCGACGGCAAAACTTGGCGTAATGCCCGAAGGAACGGTGGTAGAGGCAGATCTGACCAGCAAGACTATTGACGTGGTAATCGTTGTTGATAAGAGTGCTTTGGGAGCAGCGATAAGTGCAGCCCAAAGCCTGTACGACAATGCTGTCGTAGGAACTGATGACGGCAACTACAGGCAGGCTGACAAGACAGCATTCGGAGAAGCAATAGCTGCAGCCAATGCAGTATACACAGATCCTAACGCAAGCCAGACAGAGGTGGATGATGCCACAGCCGCACTGAATGCTGCAATAGCAGCTTTTGAGGCATCTGTCATAACAGCGGAAACCGGAGATATAAATGACTCCTCGGAAATCGATGTCGGAGATCTTGCTATAATTGCATACTACTACGGTGCGGACCCTACCGGTGAAAACTGGGCAGAAGCAAAGATTGCGGATATCAATAAAGACAATAAGGTTGATATTGAAGATCTTGCCTTCATAGCTTCCAGAATGAAAGATTAATCTGTTTTAATGGTATATATGGCAGGGCCGTTTTGGCCCTGCCTTTTTCAAAGCGGTACATACTTTTTATTCCCATCTCATACACCTTGTAAAGAAATAAGGCAGAGTAATTGGAAAGAGGCATCATTTTTGATGCCTCTTGTTTATAAAAAATAATAATCTGGATTTATCCGAGTATTTTCGCAAGATCTTCTTCCGGTGTGCTGATGGGTGTCAGACCAAATTTCTCAACCAATACATTAAGAACTGTAGATGAGAAGAAGGCCGGGATTGAAGGGCCAATGTATATATTCTTTATTCCTAAAGCCAGGAGGGTCAGCAATATGCAGACAGCCTTTTGTTCGTACCATGAGAGCACCAGAGTAAGAGGAAGGTCATTAACACCACAATCGAATGCATTTGCCAGAGCAAGAGCTACTTGAATTGCAGAGTAAGCATCGTTACACTGTCCCATATCCATGATACGTGGTAATCCTCCTATGGAACCGATATCCAGGTCGTTAAAGCGGAACTTTCCGCATGCAAGGGTTAAGATAACGGTATCTTTAGGTGACTGGGCTACAAAATCGGTATAATAATTTCTTCCGGGCTTAGCGCCGTCACAGCCGCCTACTAAGAAGAAGTGCTTGATGGCTCCTGCTTTCACAGCATCTATAACCTTGTCGGCTACTCCTAAAACGGTATTTCTCGCAAAGCCCGTCATAACTTCGGTACCACCGTTTATACCGGTCATAACCTTATCTTCTTTATATCCGCCTAATTCAAGCGCCTTTTCAATAACTGCCGAAAAATCCTTTGTGCCGTCGGGTTTAGTGTCAATATGGATAAGTCCGGGATAAGCAACTACTGCAGTTGTGAATACTCGGTCAGCGTAATTATCTCTTGGCGGCATGAGACAGTTGGTTGTAAACAGGAACGCTCCGGGAACATCTTTAAATTCCTTTTGTTGATTTTGCCATGCAGTCCCAAAGTTACCCTTTAAATGCTTAAACTTCTTGAGCTCAGGATAGCCATGAGCAGGAAGCATTTCACCATGAGTGTAAATATTGATACCTTTACCTTCGGTCTGTTCAAGAAGCATTTTAAGATCATAAAGATCATGTCCGCTTACTACTATGAATGGCCCTTTTTCTATTATGGTTGAAACCTTGGTTGGTACCGGATGTCCGTAAGCAGATGTATTGGCATCGTCAAGAAGTTCCATACATCTTAAATTAATTTTCCCAAATTCCATAAGAAGGTCGAGCCATTGCTCAACTGTATATTCTTCTCCCAGGGCTCTCATACCTTTATGGAACCAATTGTTAACATCCTGGTCTTCTTTTCCCAAATGATAAGCATGATAAGCATAAGCTGCCATACCACGAAGTCCTAAAAGCAATGTGGAGCGCAATGAAACGATATCAGGATCACCAGCCCACAAGGACTCGAATGGCAGGTTCTCGGCTCCTCCAAGCCTGTTTTTCTCATCTTCAATACGTGCCGTTAATGCGGCTACCGAGTCGGGATCAAAATTAACATTGGTTATGGTGGTAAACAGACCTTCCATCATCAGAACATCAGCTTCTTTGGAAGATTTTTTCTCAGCCGCACGGGCAAGTCCCACCAAAGCGCAGGTTAATTCATCCTGTTTGTTTGCTACAGTAGCATTTTTACCGCATACACCAGCTACAGTACAAGCCTTTCCTCCAGCAGTTTGTTCACATTGAAAACAAAACATTGACATAAATTGTACCTCTCTTTTCTTAAATAATGAAAATTGATTCAGAATTTTTATTGTATACAAACGACAGCAACAGCTCATAAAGTTTATTACCACTATTTAGAGTTTGATAAACGATAAACTGTAAACTCTTAATCATTTAGAATACGTCCATCAGTAGTTACTGTAATTACACTCCAGGGAATCATCTTTCCGCTTTTGATCAAAGCATTTTTAACAGCATTGGTTATACCGCCGCAGCAAGGTACTTCCATTCTCAATACTGTTACGCTTTTTATGTTGTTATAGCTGAGGATTGCAGCAAGTTTTTCCGAGTAGTCAACTTCATCAAGTTTTGGACAACCAATTATGGTAATTTTATTACGAATAAAGTCCTCATGAATATTTGCATAAGCAAATGCTGTACAATCTGCTGCTACCAGCAAATGAGCATTTTCAAAATATGGCGCTTGCGGTGAAACCAGCTTAATCTGGCATGGCCATTGACGAAGCTGAGATTCAGGTCTTTCTTTGTATCTTGCAGGTTCATTTGAAACATATGTTTCGGGTTTTCTGTCTATTGCTCTGGCAAGAGATCCCGGACAGCCGCATGCCATGGAATTAATCGGTGCAGCTTTTTCCTGGGCTTCCTGTAATTTAGCTTTTTCCATATTTTCTTTTACAGCTTCTTCATCAAAAGGATCAGCTTCACGTTCTTCCAAGGAAATAGCGCCAGTGGGGCACTCGGGGAGGCACGCTCCTAAACCGTCACAATAAGACTCTGAAACAAGTTTGGCCTTGCCGTCAACCAGTTGCAATGCTCCTTCGGCACAAGCGGTTATACATATTCCACATCCATTACATTTTTCTTCATCAATTTTTATGATACTTCTTTTCACTAAACTCTACCTCCGTTTCATGTAAAAAGTAAACCGATTTGTCTTCACTTCAATTCTTTAATTCAATTATAAATTGTGATTTTTAAAAAATCGGTTGCCATGGCAACAAAGTTTTAACCTTCTGATGATTTCCAATATTTTTATATAATTGATATGACCTCAACAATACTTTTCCTTGTTAAAAGATAAAAAAAATATTATGATTATGTAAGAGATACTTTTGAAATAAAACAGGCATAAAACGGGGGATAGTATGATAAAGTATCGTGAGGGTTATGAAATTGACTACATACGCCTCATAGAGCTGCTGGAAGAGGCCGGGCAAAATGATGTGCCAACTGATTATAAACATCTGTCCGGTATGGTTGAAGGCTCAAAAACTGTAGTAACTGCATGGGACTTTGATTATATGGTGGGTTTTGCCCGACTGCCCGGTGATGAAGATACAACCGGGAGGATAAATATAATTGTAGACAATGAATATAAGGAACAGGGAATAGAAGAGGAGCTTAGAAAAAGAATAGGAGTTTTCTTCGCTTAATCCTGAACGACTTTTTTTGTACTGAGTATCGATGAACTATTTATTCTTAAACACATAAGATCCTTCGACTCCGCTGTGGGACCCTCAGGATGAAATGGTGGTGCAGCGTGGCTATAGATAGTTTTTTAGTTGCGAGGATATAAGGATGCTGTTTCCATTATCACTAATGTCAATATCTGTCTCATTAATAGTTATAATTCTTTGTTGTTACTTCATGGCAAGATTCCGTCATATTTATGATAAAATCAAAATACCTCTGGCTATCTTCACAGTAATAGCCGGGCTAATACTCTATACAATCGGTTATATACAAACTGATTCTAGTGATCAGTTCGGAATATTTTCTGCAGCTTTTCGGGCCTTATTCAGCACCTGCAGAATATTTATTTTAGAAAGTGACTTTTCTGATTTGAATGAAAATGTAATTAATAATGGAGTTTATACTTTTTCCCTTAGTCTGGTACATGTATTGGGTTCACTTCTTACCATAATGACTATCTTGTCGGCCTTCGGAATAAAATTTATATCCCGTTTAAAACTTTTTTTTGGAAACAGCCAGCAAACGTATGTCTTTCTGGGGTTTAATGAAGAATCTTTAAATCTCATAAAGAGTCTGAAAAACGGAGGAAAGTCCCGATGCTTTATAGTGGTTGAAAGTCTGCAGGATGGAGAAGAAGACGGAGATCTTCTGTTAAAGCTCAGGGAGGATCGCTTTATATTAATAGATACTGTATGGCAGGATTTAACAAGTATCAAAAAGATTCATATTCCCAAAAGACTATTGAACAGAGAACTTCATATATTTGCTCTGTCTGTTGATGAAGGTAAAAATGCCAGGACGATTCTTACACTTCTGAAACAAGTTCAGATGGATAGAATGAATGAAGAAAAAATAAAATTCTATGTTAATACCAGTGACGAGAGTGCAGAAAAATATTTCGAAATAATAAACAAAGAAAAGAATACTGATTTTGAGGTCAAGACTTTCAGTATTCCGGATATAACAGCCAGACAATTATTTGAGACCTATCCCATACATGATTATTTGCCATTGGATACAGAATCGGCAAAGGCATTATCAGGGTTTACAATTTTTATTGCAGGGCTTGGTTCAGTAGGCATAGAGGTATTAAGAAAAAGTATATATTTGGGCCAATTTGAAGGTGGGGATTATAGGGCAATCATAACTGACGGAGAAATGAATAAGAAAAAAGGATATCTTTTTAATAAATATCCAGGACTTAAGAATAATTATAAAATAGAAAACTATGAGGCAATGCCAGGGTCGGAGGAGTTCTATCAGACTCTGGGGAATAATATAAATACAATAAATTATATAGTTATAGCGCTGGGCAATGATAAGCTCAATATAGAAGCAGCTATAGAGATACAGAGGCTGGTAAACAGATACCGGACTGATAAAAACCCTATAATTGCAGTACATATAAAAGATAACGAGGATTATGAGCATCTGGAAAAGTCAGCTTTGCTGCCTGATGTGAGGTTTTTCGGAAGATGCTCTGATATATTCACAGAGAATATTATTGTTAATGAGATTATGGATAGTATGGCAAGAAAAATGAATGCTCTTTATAACAGGTTATATAATGTTGAGCCTGCCGATAACTGGAGGGATCTTGATGTTTTTACCAAGGAGTCAAATCGTTCTGCAGCTTCAAATATTACAACAAAACTACGTCTTTTGAATCTTGAAATGAGGGAAAAAACTGATGAGGAAAATAGAACACCTGTTAATCTTTCGGAGTACCTAACCGGGGAAAGATTTGAAAATCTCTCGAAACAGGAGCATTTACGATGGAATGCATTTCACTTTGCATCAGGCTGGGTTACATGGATTCTGGATCAGACTGGCGACGCTCAAAAAGCGAAAGACATAAAAAACAGACGACATGCTTGTTTGGTCTCATGGGAAGAACTGGAGGAGGTCACACAGAGATTTAATCAGGTGCCCAGCTATCAGCAGCTGGACCGGCAGCAGGTTAAAAATATTCCGATGATTATTGAACATGCCGGCTATGAGGTATATGAGAGAAATTAGCTTAATAAGCTATACATAAAAATAACCTTATGCTATATTATTATTGTTGAATTTATTATATATGGAGGAACATACAATGAAACACATCAAAACCATTAATAAATCTACTTTAAACAAGGAGATTAAAAAAGCCGGATGTGGCGAATGCCAAACCTCATGCCAATCAGCATGTAAGACATCATGTACAGTAGCTAACCAAAAGTGCGAGAGAAAGTAAACGCCATACCAGAATAAATAAATCACTTATTTTGCGGAAGGGCTGTAAAGCCCTTCTTGTTGTGTTCTTTTTCCACAAATAATGATGGAGGATATCTATGATACATGCCTATAAAATCCATGGAGAAAATATAGTATTAGATGTTATGAGCGGTGCTGTCCATTTACTGGACGACATTGCCTATGATGTTTTAGGTTGCTATGACAGCGATGGAACTCTTAATCCTGACAAACTCAGAGAGCTTACCCAATATGATGAAACACAAATAAATGAAGCTATTGTCGACATTGAATATTTAATTGATAACAAGATGCTTTTTACTGATGATCCCTATACTGAGATGCTGCCTGTCTGGACAAAACAAACGGTGGTAAAGGCTCTGTGTTTACATATTGCTCATGACTGCAATTTAAGATGCAGCTATTGTTTTGCAGATACTGGCGAGTATATGGGGCATCGTTCGCTGATGAGCCTTGAGGTTGGAAAGAAAGCTATTGATTTTTTAATTGAAAACTCGGGCAACAGAAGGAATCTTGAAGTTGATTTTTTTGGGGGAGAACCCCTTATGAACTTTGATGTTGTAAAAGGCATAGTCGAATATGCAAGGGAGAGAGAAAAAGAATCTGATAAGAATTTCCGGTTCACAATTACTACAAACGCAATGCTCCTTGACGAAGAAAAGCGAGCCTATATTAATGAAAACATGCATAACGTGGTACTGAGTTTAGATGGCCGAAAGGAAGTAAATGATGCAGTAAGGAAACGTATTGACGGCAAAGGTTCATATGACCGGATTCTTCCTCTGATAAAAAAGATGGTGGAAGAAAGAGTCGGAAAAGAGTATTATGTCAGGGGAACATTTACCCGTAAAAATCTTGATTTTGGTACCGATGTGCTGCATTTGGCCGACATAGGATTTGACCAGGTATCGATTGAACCTGTAGTAGCTGCCAAAGACTCGGGATTAGATATACGAAATGAAGATTTAAAGGCGGTTTGCGATGAATATGAACGTTTGGCAAAGGAATATGTCGAACGTAGAAAAAATGGACAATGGTTTAATTTCTTTCATTTCATGATTGATTTGGAGGGAGGGCCTTGTATAGCAAAGCGTTTGAGAGGCTGCGGCTCTGGTACTGAGTATCTGGCAGTAACACCAGAGGGAGAGCTTTATCCCTGCCATCAGTTTGTAGGGCATAAAGAATTTTATCTGGGAAATGTTTATGACGGACTTAACGGGAATTCAATCCGGGAAGTATTTAGTGACATTAATGTGTACACTAAACCCCAATGTAATTCCTGCTGGGCAAAATTCTACTGCAGTGGCGGATGCGCCGCGAATGCATGGCAATTTAATAATGATATTAAAATCCCTTATGAAATAGGCTGTGAGCTTGAGAAGAAAAGGGTTGAGTGTGCTCTGTGGATAAAAGCACAGGAGTTTGTTGACTCATAAGAGAAGTAAGACTTATAATACTTAAGAATACTTAAAAAAGGTATAAATAAAGGAAAAAGGAGGAAGCCCCACATGAATGATAACAGGACCTTTAAAATATTTGCTGTAATCCTCGTCATAACGGCTATATGTGTTCTTGCTTTTACAGGAATTGGTCCGGCTGATTCAAGAATAATCAAGAGTGTCAATGATATTCGTACTGGCATAGATATCCGTGGAGGCATTAGTGCAATTTTAGAACCTGTTTATCCTAACGGTTCAGAAGGCCGGGATATTAAACAGGATCTGGAAAGCTCCAGGAGTATTATAGAGGATAGACTGGATGCACAAGGTATATATGATAAAAGTATTAATATTGACGCAACCAATAACAGATTGATTATTGATATCCCCTGGGCTGCTAATGAAACCGAGTATGATCCCAGAAAGGCTTTGGATGATTTGGGAAGCACAGGTGCTCTGACATTTCAGGAAGTGAACGATGAAGACTTTTTCACTGAGCCTGAATATCTTGTACCAACAGGCAGAATTGTACTAACCGGAGAAGATGTGCAAACTGCATCAAGTTTTCAGGATCAAAACGGACAATACATGGTACACTTAAAACTTAAACCATCGGGAGTGGAGGCATTTTCCAGGGCCACTGCCGAGAATATTGGTAAAAAAATTGCAATATTTATTGATGATATATGTATATCAGCACCAAGAGTGGATACACAGATAACATCTTCCGAGGCTACCATAACGGGGAGTTTTACCTTTGAATCGGCAAAGGCTTTAGCAGATAAAATACGTTTTGGTGCACTTCCCACTAAGCTGGAACCTGTGAAGGTTGATTCTATCAGTGCTCAGCTGGGTCAGGGAGCTTTAGAAGTTGCAATCAGAGCCGGGATTGTGGCATTTATTCTTGTTTGTCTGTTTATGATATTGTATTACAGGCTTCCCGGGCTTATCTCCTGCATAGCTTTATCAGGATTATTGGCCCTTCAGATACTTACCCTTGCAAACTTCGACATATCAGTAACATTGCCGGGTATCGGGGGTATTATTCTTACTATAGGTATGAGTATAGACGCTAATGTTGTTATATTCGAAAGAATCAAAGAAGAACTAAAAGAAGGAAAGAGCTTAAGAGCTTCCATTGATTCAGGCTTCAAACGGGCATTTGTGGCAATATTGGACTCTAACGTAACGACTATTGTGACCGCAGTTGTACTGTATGTTTTGGGTTCAGGTCCAGTAAGAGGATTTGGTGTTACATTGTTCTTCGGTACCTTGTTTAGTTTCTTCTCAGCTGTTATAGCTTCAAAGATGATGCTTCAGGGTGTTATCGTTTTCGACTTTGCTAGGAATAAATGGCTCTTCGGCCTGAATGGGGGGAAGAAAATTGAAGAGGTATGATTTTGTTAAGAACAGGAAATATGCATTTGCATTTAGTATCGCACTATTCATTTTCTTCGCTATAATGCTGATCATTAACGGTATAGCATTGGATATAAACTTTAGGGGCGGAACCAGAATTATGATTGAAACCATAGGCGAGGTAGACCCTAACAGAGCAGAGGATATAGTTGAAAGTGCCATAGGTAAAGATGTAGCAGCCAGTGTTATGAAAACTTTTAGTGGTAATGATGATAATGAAAACCGAACAGTTAATATGCTGCGTATAGATATTGCCGGAAATGAGCCCCTTACTGCTGATGAGGAGGATAAGGTTAAAGAAGTTATTTCCCAAAACTTTGATGTTGTTTTGAACAGCCCCAATAATGAGAATGTCAGCATAACACCAACGGTGGGCAGGGAAACTCTCCAAAAAGGTATTTTAGCTGTTGTAGTATCAGTAGTTCTTATACTGCTTTATGTTACCTGGAGATTCAGTACAATAGGCGGTTTTTCTGCAGCAGCATGTGGTATTTTAGCCCTCGCTCATGATGTTGGCGTCATGTTTGGAGTATATATAACACTAAAAATTCCCCTAAATGATATTTTCATTGCCACCATACTAACGGTTATAGGTTATTCTATAAATGATACTGTCATAATATATGACAGGATTCGTGAGAATACAGGATTTATGCGAAAATCTGACCTGGGCAGCATTGTGAATGTGAGTATACATCAGTCTCTTAACCGGTCAATTAACACAATGGTTACCACATTAATCTCTGTTGTAGTACTTCTAGTTTTCTCTGCAACCAATAATATCGGTTCGTTAATTGATTTTAGCTTTTCACTGCTGATAGGTGTTGTAACAGGAGCCTATTCCAGTATATTTATTGCCGCACCTCTTTGGGTATTTTGGAAAGAAAGAAGACAAAAAGCGGCTCTGCAAAAACAATAGGATTTTCAGGGCGGGAATCCCGCCCTTATTCGTTTTTTTTAATGCAATATGCTTGACTTTGAATTAGGTATATGATAATATTTTTATTGCTTTGTAGGCGTTTTTTTTTATGCGTAAATTATAATGGTTAGCATTGGAGTGTACAAAATGAGAGTTAGAATCACCATGGCTTGTAGTGAATGCAAGCAGAGAAATTATGATACAAAAAAGAATAAGAAAAATAATCCTGACAGACTTGAAATGAATAAATATTGCAGGTTTTGTCGTAAACACACAGCCCATAAAGAAACAAAATAATCTAACAGGGAGTTTGTAAATATGACTGAACAAAAAGCAAAATTCGGCCACCGTATAGGCAGATTTTTCAAGGAAATCCGTCTCGAGATGAAAAAGGTAATATGGCCAACAAGGCAACAACTGTTTAACAACACTCTTACAGTGTTTGTAGCTTGCTTATTTATCGGAGCGGTTGTTTGGTTAACAGATGCCGGACTCGGTATTATATTCAGGGCTGTATTCGGACAGTAAGAGGTTAGAAGGAGGGCGGGACAAAAAGTCTCCGCTTTGTATGTATGGCAGAAGATGCAAGATGGTATGTTGTCCACACTTATTCAGGATATGAGAATAAGGTTAAGGCCAACATAGAAAAAATTGTTGAAAACAGAAAGATGCAGGACTATATTCTTGATATTGTAGTTCCTATGGAAGAACAGATTGAGATTAAGGACGGTAAGAAAAAGGCCACTCTCAAGAAGGTTTTTCCTGGATATGTTCTTATCAAGATGATTATGACTGACGATTCATGGTACGTTGTCAGGAATACCCGCGGTGTAACCGGGTTTGTTGGTCCTGGATCCAAGCCTGTTCCATTATCTGACGATGAAGTTCGTATGATGGGTGTGGAACAAGTTGAAACCGTTGTTGATTATGAAGTCGGTGACAGTGTACGCGTCATAGACGGGCCACTGGAGAGCTTTATCGGGACAGTTGAAGAGATTAGTCACGATAAGAAGAAGGTCCGGGTTATGGTTTCTATGTTTGGAAGAGAAACACCTGTCGAACTTGATTTTATACAGATTATTAAACTTTAAATTTGATTCTTATAGTAAATACATCAATTGGTGTTTTTGCTATGGAATATATACTTGAGCAATTATTAAGGAAAGATTACTGGGAGGTGGACTATATGGCAAAAAAAGTCATAGGCCTGATTAAATTGCAGCTTCCTGCAGGAAAAGCGACTCCTGCTCCACCGGTTGGACCAGCCCTTGGCCAGCATGGCGTTAATATCATGGGATTCTGTAAGGAGTTCAATGAAAGAACGGCGAAAGATGCTGGGTTGGTTATTCCGGT
>DUNT01000068.1 GCA_012839205.1 Clostridiaceae bacterium | reverse complement strand
TAAGCTGTTCTTCCAGACGGTTCTGTTTACTGTACATAATTTTGAATACAATATTCTGCAGGAAAGATGATGGTACCTTGTTATCAAGAGGTCTTGGATCTGCAGAGAATTTTTGCTTACTGACCACGTTTTCCTCGAGTAGTTTGCTATACAGGTCATAAACCGGTTCCATAACACCTATTCCAAAGCTGATGACACTATGCCCATATTCGCTGGTGACTGGAACCATTCTTTCAGCAGAAAAAGCTTCACCATACATAATTAAAGTCTTCATAACCTTTGCCATGGTTTCGCCTTTTTCACCGTCAAGCAGGGCTTGCTGCTCTTTCGTGAGAATCATGCTTAGTATCTCCTTTCATGATAAATTACTAAATCAATAATTCAGGAATCACTTAAAGTATGATTACTACAGGCAATTCCTGATTATTTTCTGTTGCTATATATCATATATTTGATATTTTTTTAACAAATATCAACACTATGTCAGGAGATTTTTTAATAATTTAATATAATCAATTGAAATGGTTCTTTATATAAGATTTTACCCTAAAAACAAACATAAAAACAACAAATTAGACATATTATCGAGGAATTAGCCAGAAGAATTATAGAAGATCGAAACGTTTAAGTCAGGTTAAAAAGATATTAAAGGATAAAATAATAATACCGCAGAAAAATACATCGTATTTTTCTGCGGTATAAGTTTTGGTGGGAGAAGGTGGATTCGAACCACCGAAGTCAGTGACAACAGATTTACAGTCTGCCCCCTTTGGCCAACTCGGGAATTCTCCCATATCCTTTTTATTGGCTCTCTCGGAACCGCATTTACTATATTACATGAGGTTTATATCTCTTGTCAACCCCTTTATCAACTTTTTTCAGCCGTTATTAATAGTGTTTTTTATCAAAAATTACATGCTTAAATAGAACAACTAATAAGTTTCAGCTAAGCTGGACATCCGGTTTTATTTAACCTTTCTCACTATAATACTTAATACTTGTGATAATACCTTCTTTCACCTCAAACCGGATAAAATAAACACTTTCCTCTATTACATACACGCAATTGTCAGGATCGGTACGCCCGTCAAGAGCCATAGTAATATTTTCATATTTCGCCTTTAGATCATTCACGGGCATACCTACGGAAATTCCTCTATAGGTACTATATTTATTATGTGTAATCTCCATGCTGCTTATTGAAAAAGTTCTCATGCCTGAAATTATAACTGTTATACCGTCATATTCCAGTGTTTTTACGGTCATACCTTCAAAAGTGTCGGAAGATTCATCCAACACCCTCACAGACTCACTATCAGGGTTCCCCAGGACACTATTCAGAACACTAACAAGGTAATCATCAGTACCTCTGTCATCTAATGAAATAAACCTGTCACCCAGGAAAACCGAAAATTCATTTGCATCCTGTGGGGCAAAATCAGATTCCCTGGCAAATTGTGCTCCGCTGGCAAAAAGCTCATCCTCTCCCTGCAATGGTCCGGCATCATCTTTATTCTCTGCATCTTGTTCATCAGTAGAATAGGTGCTTGCTCCATAACCTGATGTAATTGAGATTTCAGCATTATAATTCGGTGCTTGTGCCGGTGCTTCTGGTGCAGCTTCCGAGATGCTGTTATCAAAACCGGTATCATAAGCGGCAGAAGCTGCTTCCTTAGGCATTGCACTGGAGGCCTTTTTTAAATTATAAACTCCGGGCATCATAAAAATAAGCAGTAAAACCAGAGCACCTGCCGCCAGTGGAACACCCAGCTTGTATGTCATAGTAATGAAGTTTTTTGATTTTTTCTTTTGGCTATCTTTTATTATTTCTGTTTGACATTTTTCTAAAGTCAGATTAATGAGATTTTCTGAGGCTTTAATGCTGGATAGTCCTGACTTTAAAGCCTCTTTAATCATGTCATCAGTGACAGAAAGTGATGTCTTTCTATTGTATGATTCAGCCATGAGCCTCACCTCCCATCATATCGTGAAGCAGTGTCCTCGCTTTGAACAGCCTACTTTTCACAGTTCCCCCCGGAATCTTTAAAACTTTTGCAATATCTTTAACTCCCATCTCCTGATAATAGAAGAGATGAATAACTTCTCTGTATTTGTCAGGCAGTTTCATAATAGAATTTATCAGAGCTTGTTTTTCACTTCTTTTTTCAATTATCTCTTCAGTATCGCTGTCGGCAGTATATGTAAGAAAATCATCTGTAACAACCACGCGTCTTTTCCAGGCACTTCGCATATAATCTCTGCAAATGTTTACGGCAATACTGATAATCCAGGTTTTCTCACTGCTCTCCCGGCGATAGCCAGAATAAGAGCGAACAACCCTTAAGAACGTTTCCTGAAACACATCCTCTGCCAGCTCTTTGGATTTTAGTATTACTGTAGCTATTCTTAAAACATCATTACCATATTCCTCGACCAGTCGAGATATCTCTTTGTTGATTTCCGAAGGAGTCAATCTCCCTGCCTCCATCCTTCATTTAATTTGACGAATAATATCAGTTTAGGTTCACAAATATAATTATACTTTAATACGACATTATTTAACAGACTTATTATACTATATAAAGTGTCATAAAGAGCCGGGGAATCATTTTATAAATATTATGCTGCAATATCATCAGATGACGGCTAATGACAGATATACTGTCATGGCTGAACTTGTGGTATAATCATTTATATTATTATTGATAATTTAAGTAAAGCAGAATTAATTTTGATTTACACAAAAAGAATACACACTTTAACGGAAGGAAAGATACTATGAAACGTCAAGTAAGAACCCGCTTTGCACCAAGCCCTACCGGATACATGCATATTGGAAATCTGCGCACTGCATTATATGAGTATCTGGTTGCAAAATCCCAAAACGGTAAATTCATTCTTCGTATTGAAGATACTGATCAGGAACGTTTGGTAGAAGGCGCTGTTGATATTATTTATAATACTTTGAAATTATGCGGTATGAAGCATGATGAAGGGCCAGATATAGGCGGCCCGTATGCTCCATATATTCAAAGCGAAAGAAAAGATACTTATATGCCCTATGCCGAGGAATTAATCGAAAAAGGACATGCCTATTATTGTTTTTGCTCTAAAGAAAGGCTGGACTCTCTGCGGTCTGAATGTGAGAAAAAAAATCAAACCTTTATGTATGACCGTCATTGTCTGGATCTTTCAAAGGACGAAATAGCTGAAAAATTAAAGAATAAAGAACCCTGTGTCATTCGCCAGAAGATGCCCAGAAAAGGTACAACAACTTTTGAAGATGTTGTTTATGGCACTATTACCATTGAAAACAATATGCTGGAGGATCAGATTTTAATTAAAAGCGATGGTCTTCCCACATATAATTTTGCCAATGTAATTGATGACCATCTTATGGATATTACTCATGTTGTAAGAGGAAGCGAGTATCTTTCCTCAACACCTAAATACAATCTTCTGTATGAAGCATTTGGCTGGGAAATTCCTGTTTACATTCACCTGCCCCTTATAGTTAAGCCTGATGGATCGAAGATTTCAAAACGTAAAGGTGATGCTGGTTTTGAGGATTTACTGGAAATGGGTTTTCTTGTTGAAGCCATAATCAATTATATTGCACTTCTGGGCTGGGCTCCTGACTCAAATCAGGAAATTTTTACACTTTCTGAGCTGGAAAAAGTATTTAACATTAAGAACATAAGTAAATCCCCATCCTCTTTTGATATGGATAAGTTAAGATGGTTTAATGCTCAGTATATCAGAGCAAAGAGTGCTGAGGAATTCCATAAACTGGCTCTGCCCTATCTTACTGAAAGCATAACTAATAAGGATATTGATTTATTCAAGGTAAGCAAAATATTGCAAGCCAGAACCGAGGTTCTGACCGACATACCTTCCAAAGTAGGATTCTTCAATGAATTGTGTGATTATGATCTTAATATCTATGTCCACAAAAAAATGAAAACGACTTTGGAAATTTCTCTTAATAGTTTAAAGGAAGCTCTGCCTGTGTTAGAAAGTATAGAAGATTGGAATGAACCCTCTCTCCATGATAATCTATTAGACTTGGCAAAAAACCTGGGAATAAAAAACGGACAAATGCTGTGGCCGGTACGTACCGCCATTTCAGGCTGGCAGGTCACTCCCGGAGGAGCAATAGAAATTGCAGATATACTTGGGAAAAACGAGACTTTAAGAAGAATAAGAATAGGAATTGAACGATTGGAAAAAGCATTAACCATAGCTGACTAATATTAATAAAAGGGATGTTTTAGAATATAGATTCTGAAACATCCCATTTTTACTCATCCTGCTTAGCCTGTACCACTAATCTGTGGGAGCCTATTCCAGGCGGGTCACAGGTAAACACGGTTAATATCTTGTCGGTACCATTCTTTTCTATGATTGAAAAGTCGTCAGGCTCTATGATTTGCATTTTATAAATAGTATAATTCAATGTCTTGTTCTTAGTCTGAACAGTTATTTTATCCCCTGTTACTAATTCATTTAAACGGTTCAGATATTTACCAAAGGTATAGCTGCGATGTCCCGCCAATACACAATTGCCAATCTCATCCAAATCATCTGTATATGGAAGCCTGCCGACTGCTACCCGAAGGGTTTCATCATCAACCCCGTCCATTATCAGCATTTTTACATCTATTTTTGGTATAGATAATATCCCTTTTGTACGGCTCAGCATTTCTTCCTTGCTCATTTTCGGTTTTTTGGCTGGTGCCGGCGAATCTGCCGGTTCATCTTCTTCAGGTATTTCCGGTGACGTGGTAATGGTTGGAGCTGTTTGATTATTTTCACTTAATTCAGGGGGAATATAAAAAGTTTCCACCTCTTCATCCTTATAATAATCAATGGCAGACAACGCATCTTCTGAATGTCTTAAAAACTCATCAATGACATCATTATTTCGCTTTGTATTTATATAAGTCTTAACAGCAGGTATCGCAATAAAGAGTATTCCTGCCAGTATTAATACTGCTGAGAGAATTTTCCGTGTATTTATCTGACGTTTTACACGCTTATCTATACGTCATCACCTTAATTCTCTTTATTTTTCGCATTTCTGCGTTTTTCAAGCCATTCCTTTATTCTCGTTTCATATCCGTTGGCTGTAGGATGATAATAATACGTACCCCGCATCAGTTCAGGCATGTATTCTACATCATTTACAATATTACCCGGATAATCATGGGGGTATTTATATCCGACTCCATAGCCCAGGCTTTCCATTCCTTTGGCTGGGGCATTACGAAGATACATGGGAACTTCTCCGGTGTTTTTATGTTCTACATCATAAAGAGCCTGGTCAAGAGCCTTATAGGTAGAATTGGATTTTGGGCTTGTAGCAACCATTACCGCAGCCTGTGCCAATAATATTCTTGCCTCCGGCATTCCTATCATATGTATTGCCTGGGCTGCGGCCACTGCCAGTATCAGTGCATTTGGATTTGCTATACCCACATCCTCGGAGGCACAAATCATTATACGTCTGGCCAGAAACTCAGGGTCCTCTCCTGCATAAAGTGCCTTAGCCAAATACAGGAGTGTTGCGTCAGGGTCGCTGCCTCTCATTGATTTAATAAAAGCACTGATGTTATCGTAATGCTGCTCCGATGATTTATCAAATCTGACTGCCTTTTTCTGTATACAATCCATTATAACATCTGTGGTTATACTGTAAGCCCCGTTTTCATTCATATCTGTAGTCAGCACGGCTAATTCCAGCGCATTTAAAGCTATACGTGCATCTCCTTCTGACATATCGGCAAGCAGCGAAATTGCCTCTTCATCAATGTCTATCTTGAAGTTGCCTAACCCCCTGTCATTGTCGGTAACAGCCATTTTTATAATTTTAGTAATATCCTCTTTTTTTAACGGTTCCAGCTTAAAAACTGTAGACCTGGATATCAGGGCTTTATTGACTTCAAAAAACGGGTTTTCAGTTGTGGCTCCAATTAATACAACAGTGCCATCCTCAACAAAAGGAAGGAGTGCATCCTGTTGTGCCTTGTTGAAGCGGTGGATTTCATCTACAAACAGAACCGACTTGCCGTTCGGGTTTAAAAAGGTATTCTGGGTATCTTCGACTACCTGCTTGATATCCTTTACCCCCGCAGTAACTGCATTTAGCCTGAAAAAAGCAGCCTTGGTTGTATTGGCTATAATTCTGGCAATTGAAGTTTTGCCTGTTCCGGGAGGGCCAAATAGTATGATAGAAGATATTTTATCTGCTTTAATCATTCTGTTAAGCAGCTTGCCATGACCTATTATATGTTCCTGTCCTACAAACTCATCCAAGTTTCGTGGTGACATCCTATACGCCAGAGGTTCCTTTTTTACCGTCAATTACACCACCAGCCTTTTTCCTGTTTTTTTTCTTGGGCAGTAAACCAAATGCCTCTAATACTTTCTGCTTATTCTCTTTTTCATATTTTTCAAACATGTCCGGTCGCTTATCTCTTGTTCTCTCCAGCATCTTTAGATATCGCCATTTATCAATATTCGCATGATGACCCGATATTAATACCTCCGGGACTTTTTTTCCTCTGAACTCATAAGGTCTGGTATATTGGGGAAACTCTAAAAGACCATTATAATGAGACTCTTTAAGATAAGATTCATCAGAGGCCAAAACACCATCTATAAGCCGGCTTACAGAATCAATCAGAACCATGGCCGGCAGCTCCCCGCCAGTTAAAACATAGTCCCCTATTGAGATTTCCTCATCAACCACTTCTTCTAAAACTCTTTCATCAATTCCTTCATAATGACCACAGATAATTATCAGACGTTCTTCGTTTTTAAGTTCCTGCACAAGATCCTGTGTTAATACTCTTCCCTGAGGACTCATATAAATAGTTTTTGCCTTTATCGGGCTTTGTTTTACCACATATTCCCATGCATCGTATAAAGGCTGCGGTGTCATAACCATCCCGGCTCCTCCCCCATAGGGGTAGTCATCCACCTTTCGATGTTTATCTAAAGAAAAATCTCTGATATTAATGGTATTTACCGTTATTATTCCATTTCTCCTTGCTCTTCCGATAATGCTCTCATTTAGAAATCTGTCAATACTCTCGGGGAAGAGGGTCAATACATCAAATATCATCAATTAACCCCTCCGGAAGTTTTACCTGCATCCGTTTTCCTTTTATATCAACACTTTCAACTACAGACTTTAAGGCTGGGATAAGGAGTTCTTTTTTATCGCTGTCCTGAACAATGTAAACATCATTACTCCCGGTCTCCAAAACATCTGTAAGCTGCCCCAGCAGCTTATCCTCTTCGTAAACATCCATCCCAATCAAATCACACATGAAGTATTCATCTTCTTCCAGTTCAATTGCATGCTTGCGCTGAACATAAATGTCCTGGCCTTTTAGTTTTTCGGCATCATCCATGGTGTCAATTCCTTTGAGTTTCATAAGAACACATCCCTTATGGATTCTGCTGCTTAAAACCCTGAACTCCTTTAACACTCCCTCATAGTTTGCCGTTACAAATAAAAGGTAATCAAAACGTGATATATCCGATGTTATTGGCAATACCTTAAGCTCACCTTTAACACCATGGGTGTTAACTACTTTTCCAACCACAAGATAATCGTTTTTCATAAGCCTGCTCCTCGTCCTGATATCAACTAAGATATTACAATGCATAGATTATTCTTCGGCAGGAATACATAAATACTGCCGTAATAAGCGGAAAACACTTAATCTATATTCAAAATCCCCGGATTTTCCGGGGATTATTTAATAAAATCAATTAGCTTTCAATGGGTTTGATTACATCTTTTATTGCCCATTTTTTTATTGTAATCTTTGTACGTTCTACGCTTGTTTCAAAGGTTACATCATCATCCTTTAGATTTACGATTTTCCCGGTAAGCCCGCCAATTGTGGTAATCTGATCACCTACAACGGCACCGGCAATTGTCTCTCTAAGCTTCTTTTCTTTCTTCTTTTGAGGAACAATTAAAATAACGTACATCAGAGCCAATGGAACAATAATAACTAACATTGACATCCAGTTTCCAGCACCAGCAAGATCGGCACCGGAAGCATTAGGATCCACTGCAGGTGCTTCTGCGGCAAAAAGCAATAAGCTTGATAAAAATCTCATATACAACCTCCAAAATATTTGATAAATGAACTTAGTTCGCTTAATACAACGACATTATACAGTATTTGAAACAGGTTATCAATTATAAAAATAATTTTATATAATACTTTTCTTCGCTAATATCCCAATCTTTCAAAGGCCTCTCTTCTAAAATCCAAAAGTCTGTCATTCCTTATTGCTTCTCTGACATCCTCCATCAGCTTAATCAAAAATCTTAAATTATGCCAGGCAGCAAGCCGCAACCCTAATATTTCGCGGCATTTGAACAAATGCCTTATATAAGCTCTGGTAAAGTTTTTACAGGCATAACAGTCACAATCTTCGTCTATTGGCGAAAAATCACGGGCATATTTTGCATCCCTTATTATTACTCTTCCTTTGGATGTGAAAACCGTTCCATTGCGCCCGTTTCGTGTAGGCAATACACAGTCAAACATATCAATACCGCGTATAGCAGCATCTATTAGAAAATCGGGACTTCCTACCCCCATTAGATATCTGGGCTTGTCCTCCGGAAGGTAAGGTACGGTTACTTCCAGCATCTCATTCATTATACTTCCGGGTTCACCTACACTTAAACCACCAATGGCATAACCCGGAAAATCCAATGCCGTTATTTGTTTTGCACTTTCTATCCTTAAATCTTTATAAGTGCTGCCCTGAACTATGCCAAAAAGCGCCTGTTCATCCGGCCTGGCATGTGCTTCTTTACATCTTTTGGCCCATCTTGTGGTCATCTCCATTGATTTCTTTGCATATTCGTATTCACAAGGGTATGGGGCGCATTCATCAAAGCACATTATTATATCAGAGCCAAGATCATTCTGAGCACCAATTGAGATCTCCGGCGACATAAACTTCTTAGAGCCGTCTATATGCGAACGGAAAGTAACCCCTTCTTCTTTAATGTCCCGAATATCACTTAATGAGAAGACCTGGAAACCTCCGCTGTCAGTCAATATGGGACGGTCCCAATTCATAAATTTATGGAGTCCTCCGGCCTCTTTAACAATCTCCTGTCCGGGCCTTAAAAAAAGGTGATAGGTGTTACTCAGAATAATATTTGCATCAATTTCTTTTAATTCGTCAGGTGACATTCCCTTAACCGTAGCCTGTGTTCCAACAGGCATAAAAACAGGTGTCTCAAAACTGCCATGAGGGGTATGCACCCTGCCCAGTCTTGCACCGGACTGTTTGCATGTCTTAATATGTTCATATCTTACTGGAGTCATTTTATTCCTCGCTGTCTTGGGATGTTTATTGCTAATACATCCGTTTTTATTGTTTACCATAATACCATATTTCAATATACACTGGCATCATTATCGTTAATTTTTTCGCCGGTTAAGATAGCTTTAGCAGAACTATAACCTACGCCTAAGCGACTGACGCCCATGTCTATAAACATTTTTGCTTGTGCTTTATCTCTTATCCCACCTGAGGCCTTCACTTTAATTCGGCCTGCAGCAGCTTCCAACATTGCCTTAACTGCTTCAATTGTTGCTCCCTGCCCATGAAATCCGGTAGAAGTCTTGACAAAATCAGCGTTTGCGGATATACAAACTTCTGTTGCTTTTTTAATCTGTTCAATATTCAGCATTGAAGTTTCAAAAATTACTTTTACTATAACATTGTATTTATGCGATGCTTTTACAACGGCAGAAATTTCGTCTTCCAACCTGTCCCATTCTCCGGATCTGGCCAGACTATAATTCATTACCATATCTATTTCTTCCACGCCTTGTTTGGAATAGATTTCAGCCAAAGCTGCTTTTGCTTCCTTTCCACCATGTCCGTAAGGAAAATCCAATACACTGCCGGCGCGTGTTTTTGTACCTTTGCACATTGAAACCACCATATCATTATCACAGGGTCTTACGCATATTGTATTCACCTCTAAATCTATACCCTCCAAAATGGCTTCTCTTACTTCTTTTTGGGTCATTTCCGGTTTTAGTACCGCAAAGTCGAGGTATCTGTTTATGTCCATATCTGATCCTCCAATATTTTTTATTTTTTCTTTGTAATTAGTTTAATAATATCATTGATAACGGCATGTCCACAATATGCCTGTTTATATACTATATATTATAGGCTTTATAACCTCATTATAAAAAGTCCAAAGCCATATCCCATTTCTCTGGCAAATCAGTTATATAATACCCAAAACTCTCACAATAGTTGTGATAATGAAACAAAATACTGCTCCGGTTATTGTTGGAACAAGAAATGATACTATTGTCCATTTCCGGCTTTGTGTCTCCTTTTTTATTGTCAGGCAAGTGGTGCCGCAAGGCCAGTGCATTAATGTAAAAATAATGAAACAAACAGCGGTAAGCCATGTCCATCCATTATTTGTTAATAATTCACTCAGCTGATATAGATTCTCTAATTCCAACAGACTCCCTTTTGACATGTAACTCATTATTATAATAGGCATTACAATTTCATTGGCAGGAAACCCAAGGATAAAGGCCATCAAAATATAGCCATCCAGCCCTATAAGTTGAGCTAATGGGTTTAAAAAATTTGCACAGTGAGACAGCACGCTAATATTACCAATTGTTATATTAGCCATAATCCATATAATAAGTCCTGCAGGAGCTGCCACGATAACAGCTCTTCCAAGAACAAATAGAGTTCTGTCAAATATCGACCTGGCAATAACTTTGCTTATTTGAGGCTTCCTGTATGGTGGCAGCTCAAGTGTAAACGATGAAGGTAACCCTTTAAGTATTGTTTTCGAAAGAATCTTTGATAATAACAATGTCATGACAACACTTAACACAATAAGCCCAGTAAGAATAAGTGCTGATACCAAAGACTGAAAAGCCCTTGAAAAATAACCCGCAAAGAATATAGTTATGGTGGTAATAATGGTTGGAAATCTGCCGTTGCAAGGAACAAAAGAATTTGTTATTATTGCAATTAGTCTTTCCCTGGGCGAATCAATAATTCTGCACCCAACTACTCCGGCGGCATTACAGCCGAAGCCCATACACATAGTCAATGCCTGTTTGCCATGAGCACAGGCCTTTTTGAAAAAATTATCCAGATTAAATGCTATTCTGGGCAAATATCCTAAATCCTCAAGCAGGCTAAAAAGCGGGAAGAAGATTGCCATTGGTGGAAGCATAACCGATATAACCCATGCAAGGGTTCTGTAAACTCCTTCAACCAGTAAATTTCTTAAAACCACAGGAAAACTTATAGATGTTAAAAATTCGTTTATTATGCCCTCCAGCCAGAATAGGCCATCGGATAATATTTGGGATGGATAATTTGCCCCTATAATAGTAAGCCAGAACACAAACCCCAGAAGAGCCAGCATAATAGGTATGCCAAATGCCTTTGAGGTTAAAACTCTATCTATTTTTCTGTCTCTGAGATTATACTTTTCATTTTCATATGAAACAGCTTTTCTGCTTATTTCTTCAGCTTTTATTATAATACGGGATACTACTTTATCCCGGAAAAGATTATTATCAATTCCGGAGTTTATTAAAACTTCCCTCGCTAATTGCAATTTTTCTACTATTTCTGTTTCTTCCAGGATATCAATTTTCAAAAACTGATTAATTGAGTTGATCAGAACTTTATCTCCGTCCAATAGTTTTAAAGCTATCCATCTGCTGTTGAAGTCTCCAATAAGTTCTCTTACAGAAGGCTCCAGTATTGCAATAGCTTCCTCGATGGGTTTATCATATTTTATAATATAATTTGCTTTTAATGATTTCTTTGATGTAAGGTTATAAACCTCATCCATCAGCTCGTATAAGCCCTTTCCGTTCCTGGCGCAGGTGCCAACTACAGGTATTCCCAGTTGCTTTGACAATTCCTTTAAATCTATTTTTATTTTTTTACTTTTGGCTTCATCCAAAAGATTTACACATAGAACTGCTGTGTTAGTTATCTCAAGGGTCTGTAAAACCAAATTAAGATTCCTTTCAAGACAGGTGGCATCAGCCACAATCACAGTTGTATCGGGATTTCCAAAACATATAAAATCCCTGGCTACTTCCTCTTCAACGGAATTGGCCATAAGGGAGTATATGCCCGGAAGGTCTACCAATATAAATCCTTTTCCTTTATGTAAATATCTGCCTTGAGCATTAGTAACGGTTTTTCCCGGCCAGTTTCCAGTATGCTGGTTTAATCCTGTCAAGCCGTTAAATACCGTACTTTTTCCTACATTTGGATTTCCGGCAAGAGCAATTATCTTATCATCGGGATTACTTTTTATTAAGATTAATTGATTTTCAGAATTAACTGGTGCCATGGATTGTTTTTTAATCCCCATTTGTTTCACACCCCTGCTATTATGTGATATAGGCCGTCTTCTTCATATTTCCTCCACCAATATCTGTGAGGCTTCCTCAGAACGCAGTGCTATTACCGCTCCTCTGATACTATATGCTATTGGATCTCCCGACGGACTTTTTTGCAGGGCTTCCACTTCTGTATTGGAAATAATGCCTAAATCCAGCATTCGTCTTCTGGTGTTTCCATTGGAGATTAAGTCTTTGACCCTCGCTTTTTTACCTAATTGTAAGTAATTCAAAGGGAAAATACTTTTTTCCATAGCAATACCTCTTATAATTAACAATAAAAAAACCGGTTTTGCATAAACTGAACGGTTTCCCTACACTAAGATATGACTGTGTAATTAATGTGGTGAAAACAGTATTAAATTAGCAACAGGGTATCAAATGCATCGAATTGCACATGATACCCTGTTAAACAAAAGGTCGGATTTTTATTATTTACCTGAAGCCTTCATAACCATATTCTGATGTTCCTGTATATACACTTTTGAAGTTGAGGTGCTGTGGGAAGTACTGTTTTTCATATATAAGTCAAAATGTCCGTTAACTCCATTTTCTATAGTATCGACTCCATGGGGCATCCCCGATAAAGACGCAGCAATATTCATCCCGTTATGATAGATAACTACTGCTCTCGGAGACCATTTCCATTCTCCAAAGAGAGATTTCATTATATTTGTGTCTGTGGTTGTAAGAGGTTCAATATCGGCATGATTATAGCCTCCAATCATTTTGGCCTTAAATTGTTTGCCGGTATCTACATCAACAATGGTAAATACATCGCCTCTCTTAACTAAATACTGCCCTTCCAAATTCCAGTCTACAGCAGTACCATGTCTGGCAGGAGCAGAATTTTCTCCTTGTCTTACTGTGGTCACTCTGGGAGCATAACCTGATATTGCAATTTTATCCCCTGCATTAAACCATTCATCAGGCTCCATATAGTTATATTTCAAAACATCTTGTACCGATACTCCAAACTTCTTTGCTATTGATGTGGCAGTATCACCCGGCTGGACAATATAGGTAATATTCGGCCATTTTGTATTGTCATTTGGTGCGGGGGGCTGGGTTTGTCCCGGTGAAGGTGCCGGTGCAGTGTCTGCAGCCTTGTCCGGAATAATCAATGATTGCCCCGGATAGATAATATCACCGGAGATATTGTTAGCATTTCTGATGCTGTCAATGGAAACACCAAATTTTCTTGAAATTAACCAAAGGGAATCACCTGGCACCACTGTATATGTGTTATGTTTTTTAATTGCCTGGTTTGTTATATGGACTGTTTGAGTAGTGGTATCAAGCTCAACTTTATAACCCAGATTCTCAGCTATGAATCTCAATGGAGCAAAAGTGACATCATCGATAACAATTGATACCGGCATTTTCATCTGAACACCATTAACTCTGGCAAGGCTTGAACCACGTATAAATGCAATCATATTATTATTTTTATTAATACCGACAGTATTAGAAGTATTATTCCACCATACGCTGCCTCCTATTGCTTTTCCTAAATCATAGAGCGGAACATAAGTTGTGTTATTGTATATAAACGGGCGAGCGCTGAAACTTTGCAAATTACCATTTACTGCAACCTTAACATTATAGTTATAGGCACTCTGGGTATATGTTAAGCTTGAAGCAGGATTTTGCGCTGCATGTGCTTTAATTGGGGCGGTTAAAATAAAGGAAGACAGTAAAACTGTTCCTGCCATTATTTTTACCATATTGATCTTTATATCCGGGAATTTATCTTTAATATAGTCAATAATATTTTCATTAAGGCGCTTTTTATTATCCCCATCAATTTTGCCAAATTCATCAGCAAATTCGACATCATTCATATTAGTATCAATATACAAAATGAGATCATAGCCATCTTGTGATTCGACCAATTGGTAACTTCTAAATAAATCCAAAAAAACTACCCCTTTCACATATTATTGTGTCAGGAGTAGTATTTCCTTTAAAATATAAAACTATTAGTCTTTTAGTATTAGGTATATTAATTATCCCTTATAATAAATATGACTATGTAGGCCCATCAAGATCTATTTTTTTATCAATATTTCATAGCTGTGGCTATATCGTCCTCGACTAAGAGTTGTCTGACTTTATTATAACCTTCCGACATGGTTTCAGGTATTGCATCGGGATTTCCAGTAATGGATTCATAGGTAAAATTAACATCAGGATCAAAATGAGCCGTTATTATCTCAAGTTTATCTTCTGAGCAATAGATAAAATGTGCAGTTCCTTTGTCCTCGATTCTGTCATCAGAAGGCTTCTTGGGCTTTTCTAGAATTTGTGCCAAAAAAGTGCCGTCGGGTTATTAGCCGTAGCAGCAATGTAGTCAAATCCGACATCAAATAAATCAAAATCATCTGGTTCATAGCTATTGACTGCCCTTTCAAAACTACTCATAGCTTCATTAAATGCATCGTAAAAATCATTCATTTCCATTCCCGGCTCTGTGTAAATACCACCTTTTGAAGCTTTCAGCTCTTCCTTTTCGGATTCATCCTTTCCGGGTTTTTTTGGCTCATCTTTATCCTTATCCTTCTTTTACTGCTTATCACTAATTTTAATCGAATCTTCATTATTGGAAACATTTCGACTGCATCCGGTAAATAGAAGCGTAAAAATAAACAATGCAACAAGAAGTTTATTGATTGTACTCATCATTTTTCCTCCTATATTTACAAAATAATCTTGTTAAAATACTATATTAATATTCTACCACAATTTTGTAAATATTAATATTCTTTTATCATACGTGCTCTTAGATAGCCTTTATCAGTTTCAATTGCTTCCACAAAAAAACCTATTCCATAATAGAAGCGCATCAGAACATCATGCTTTGATGATGTGTGCAGAGTAACCTTTTTTACATGCATTTTCTTAAGATATGTATCTACTGCATTCATAAGAGATTTGCCAATCCCGGTCTTCTGGCTGTTTTGGTCAACAGCGAATCTGCTTAGGTATGCTTCATCACCATTAATACTTACCCTAACTGTTCCTACGATATTATCGTTTATGATCCCAATAAAAACAGCTTTAGTTTGTATTTCCTTTGTAATATCCTCCACCGTCTCGGCCAGAGCATCCAGGTTAGTTTGGCCTGTAATCTTGCTGTATTCATTAAATGCCTTTTGAATTATAGAAAAAACAGAAGGCGCATCATTTACAGTTGCGCGCCTAATAATTAACCTGCCGGACATTTTTATCACCCCATAAGTTTTACAAGTACAGCTTTTTGGGCATGAAGCCTGTTTTCCGCTTCCTCAAACACTACAGATTGAGGTCCGTCAATAACATCTGCATCCACTTCATAACCTCTGTAGGCAGGTAAACAATGCATAAAAATCGCATCATTCTTTGCCTTTTGCATAAGCTCTTTATTAACCTGATAGGGCATAAAAACTCTTAGTCTTTGTTCTTTTTCAGATTCCATTCCCATACTAACCCATGTATCGGTATAAACCACATCGGCATCTTTAACCGCCTCAATTGGATCATAACCATTAATCACAATGGCTCCTGTATGGGATGCGGCATCCTTTGCAAGTTTAATAGATTCCTCATCACATTCATATCCCTTTGGTGTAGCTACTGAAATGTTCATGCCTACCTTGGCACATCCTATCATAAGTGAGTTGGCTACATTGTTGCCATCTCCTACATAAGCCAGTTTTAGCCCTTTGAATTTGCCCTTGTATTCCTTAATTGTCTGAAGATCAGCCAGAATCTGGCATGGATGCTGGCTGTCTGTCAGCCCGTTAATAATGGGTATGTTCCCGCATGCGGCCAGTTGTTCCACATCACTTTGTTTATATGTCCTTATCATAATTCCATCCAAATATCTGGACAAAGTCCTTGCTGTATCAGAAACTGTTTCTCCTCTGCCAAGCTGAATATCATTTGCACTTAGGAATAAAGAGTATCCGCCTAACTGATACATACCCACTTCAAAAGAAACCCTTGTTCTGGTGGAAGACTTGCTGAATATCAAACCTAAAGACTTACCTTTAAGAAGATGATTATGTCTTATATCATTTTTGTTTTCATATTTCAGCTCTTCAGCCAACTTTAAAGTCTCATTTATCTCTTTACTGGTCCATTGACTTAAACACAACAAATGCTTCATATTAAACACCATCACTATTAATAATATGTGTATTATTATACATTACAATGTATAATAATACAATACTTTTTTAAGCACAATTAAAACAGGGATTTCTTTTTCAAATGCATCGGTGCATTTACATAACCCTGCGTTAAATAACGTTGCTTGTATTGTGTGCTGTTTCTTAGAAAACAAAAAACTAAAGTGATTATTGAGCTGGGGGATTAAAATATTTTTCCTTCATAGTAGATACAAATTCTTTGGTTTTGGCCTCAATTGTTTCTTGGTATGTTGGCAGTCCTTCCTTAGTTAGTAAATAATATCCGGAATCAATAAAAAAACCTTTTTCTTTCTTATAAGTATATCCGTCTTGGAGGAGCTTTAGTGCATAAACACCCACATATCCCATACCCCAAGGGTTTTGCGTCATAGTACCGTACATAACCCCTGCATCAATTGCATCAAGTACTTCTTTTGAATCATCAATCCCGATAGCTACGACCCGGGTTTCATCCACAGCCATCATAGTTTTCGCAAGCACTTGTGCATTCACATACCCGGTGCAGATTATGCCGTCCACTTCATCGATATAAGAGGCATACATTATACTTATTTCCCTCTCAGCGTGCTCAATCACATCGGTATCGGCAAGTTCCTTATATAAAACAAACCCTTCGTTTTCCGGTCTTGCCAGAACTTCAGTAATCGCAGCCTGTCTTTTTTGCGTGTTTGTATCGCCCAGGGCGCTGCATAGATGTACAATATTACCTTGCGTTAATCCATTCTCTTTTAACTTATCAATCAATTTTTGTGTTCCCAACGCCACGGAAGCGCCGACATCGGTGGCAAAACAAAAAACTGCATCGGAAGGTTCAGACGGGGAACCACCGAGTGTAACAACAGGTATATTATTATTAACCATTTTTGTAATCTGTTCATTTCCTGCATCTGCATTTGACGGAAACATTGCAATACCTACTGCTCCCTTGGCAATTACTTCATCAAGCACCTTATTCTGCTCTACCTGATCCCATGCCTGCGGGGACACGATATAAGGGTCTACGATACCGAGGTCCTCTGCCGCTGCCTTTGCACCCGGTTCATATGGCATAAAATAGGGGTGCTCTCCTCCGTAAACAATTGCAAACTGATAATATGCGGGATCGGCGATATATCCCGAATCTTCCACCATCGCATTTTTATTGGGACCAATTACTATACCATCATATTCTAAATTTTTTCTATTACTATCAAACAGCTGGCAACCTGCATACGTAGCCATTATTACAATTATTAATAATATAGATAACACTTTTTTCATATTGTATTCTCCAATCAATTATGGATACGGTGTAACAAACAATCACTATATTAATTATACATCAAAAAAGTCCCTTGACATAGTTTTGCAGATGTTATTTAATAAAAGCAGCCCCAACAGTATAATAAACTATTGGGGCACTTGTTGTGCGGGTTGACACTATTAGACTAGCCGGATAGTGTTAACCTCTTTTTTCCCTCTCGGGTATAAATTCTGTTTAATAATTAATTTGCCGGAGGATTGAAGTATTTGTCGGCCATGGTTGACACGAAGTCATAAGCCATCTTCTGTTGAGATTCTGCGTAAGCAGGCAGTCCCTCTTGTGTGAGGAGGAAATAGCCGGAGTCAATGAAGAATGGAGCATCAGGCTTGATGGTGTAGCCATCAGCTAACAGCTTCAGAGCATATATTCCAACATAACCCATAGCCCAAGCGCTCTGTGTCATTGTTCCCTTCATATAGCCATTATCAATAGCGGCGAGAACGTCTGCACTGTCGTCGATACCAATTGCTACAACACCGTCATTTGTTCCTCTTTCGTTCATTGTCTTACCAAGAACTTGTGCGTTTACATAGCCTGTACAAACGATACCGTCAACCTGGTCGATGTAAGATGCATACATTGCAGAGATTGCTTCTTCAGCAGGCTCTGTAGCGTCTGTGTCTGCCAATTCCCATTCAAGGACAAAACCAGCATTTTCAGGCTTAGCCAATACTTCATTAATAGCAGCCTGTCTCTTCTGAGTATTGGTGTCAGCTAATGAAGAGCAAAGGTGCAGAAGTTTTCCTTCAGTTTTGCCCTGTGCTTTCAGCTCGTCGATGATAGCCTGAGTTGCAAATGCAACAGATGCACCAACGTCAGTAGCATAGCAGAATGTTGCGTCTGAAGGAGTAGCAGGAGATCCTCCCAAGGTAACAACGTCGATTCCCATTCCAACCAGTTCGCTAATCTTTTCATTACCAGCAACTGCGTCTGAAGGGAACATACCGATACCATTGATACCACCGGCAACAAGACCGTCAATGATGACATTCTGTTCGGTTTGATCCCAGTTCTGAGGACTTGTTACGATAGGAATCGGGATACCAAGGTCCAAAGCTGCTTGTTGTGCACCAAATAGCCATGGATCAAAGAACGGGTGGACACCTCCGTAAACGATGGCAAAGTTGTACTCTGCGCCCTCTTTTTGGCCGCCTACGACTTCTTTGCTCAAATCCACACCAAGATCTTCTGCGGTTTGTGCTTTCGGTGTTTCTGGAGCAGGTTGTGGTGTAGAAGAACCACATGCTGGTAAGAATACCACCAGCATACATACTGCCAGTACGAGTGCTAAAACTCTCTTCATTCTTTTTCTTCCTCTCTTTCCTTTTTGATTTTTTATATTAAGCATTTAGCTTAAACAAATTAAAAGGCTTAGTTCATGATCATGCTCATGATCTTTTTACTCATTTCATCATAAGATTTTGTGTTTATAAGTTCACCTACAATTTCTCCATCCTTAAAAACAAGGATTCTGTCAGCAATCTGAATCATTTCAGCCATATCTGATGTTATACATATCACTGATTTGTTTTCTTTGGTCAAATCGTGCATCAACCTATGTATTTCACTCTTAGTCTTGATATCAATACCAACTGTGGGTTCGTCAATAATCAGAATGTCAGGCTGTACGGCAAGTCCTTTACCAAGGCTTACTTTCTGCTGATTTCCACCACTTAAGTTTCTAACATGCTGTTTTAAGCTGGGAGTTTTAACCTGCAATTCATTCTTATATTTCTCAGCAATCTCCTGCTCTTCTTTTAGTTTAACAAACCCGAACAGACCTTTGATTTTATCAAAAATCGTTGAGGTCAGGTTGACTTTAACATCGTGGTCCAGGAAAAGTCCTTCCTCTTTTCGATTCTCGCTCAAATAGGTAAGTTTATATTTATGCTGTGCTTGAGCAATACTGGTTATCTTCACCTTTTCGCCATTTATAATCTGCTCTCCCTCAATGGCAGGGTCGTAACCAATAAGCGTCCGGGCAAATTCTGTACGCCCAGCTCCAACTAAACCGTACCACCCTAAAAGCTCACCTTTTTTCAGGTAGAAAGATTTTGGCTTTGGCGAATCTGTACTTCTAAGTCCTTTTGCTTCCAACACTACCTCAGCATCAGAGAAGTCTCTTATTTCAAGAGATTCAAACTCCTCGGTTCTGCCTACCATTCTGTTAATAAGCTCATTTCTTGTTATCTTTTCTATAGGTGTAGATATTTCACCGGTATTGGTGTCAACCGCATTTTTACCATCTCGTAGTACAGTGACCATATCTGCAACTTCAAAAATTTCTTCAATTTTATGTGAAACAAATATGAAGGTCAGTCCCTCGTCACGCAGCTTTTTAATAAGTTTTATGAGCATATTTGCCTCATTTACTGAAATTGACGCCGTTGGCTCATCAAGAAGTATAATCTTGGCATCTGAAGAAAGTGCTTTTGCAATCTCTATTAACTGCTTCTGCCCTGCACTTAGTGCTTCTACATTCTTTGTAGGAGGAACATCCAGACCAACCAAATCGATATATTTTTGGGCTTCCTTATTAATAACATTTTGATCGACTTTTCCTATTAATTTATTGCTGTAATGTTCAATCATAATGTTTTCTGCTACTGTAAATGTAGGAAAAAGGTTTCTTTCCTGATGCACAACATTTATTCCTGCTGCGAACGCATCCATTGGGCTATTAAATATTACTTCTTCACCGTTCACAAACATCTTACCTTTAGTTTGACAGTGAACACCTGTGATTATCTTAATTAGTGTGCTCTTTCCGGCACCATTCTCACCCATTAGCGCATGTATTTCCCCTTCTTTCAGGGTAAAGTCTACATTGTCTAATGCAACTACGCCTGGAAAAACCTTTGTTACATTTTTTAATTCAAGAATTGTATCGCCTCTCATATCGCAGCACGCTCCAATCTCTCACGGCGCTCCTCTCTCATTTCTCTGATCCTATCAAGACCCACCGCAAGCAATATTATAATGCCTTCCAAAAGTTCGACAATATATACGTTAACCTGCAAGTGCACAACACCGTTGGAAACAATCGTCAATAATAGTCCGCCAAGAAATGCACCAGCAACGTTTACACGACCTCCTGCCATTCTTGTGCCACCGATTAACGGAGCAGCAAAGGAGAATAGCATCCAGTCTCCACCAATATCAGAACCAATGGACCCCAGCCTTGTGCTGAACAGAATACCGGCAACCGCCGCAATCACTGCAGAAAAAATGTGTTTAAAAATCATAACCCTGCCAACGTCTACACCTGAAAGCTCTGCTGCTCTTTGATTGGAACCTACCGCAAGTATTTGTCTGCCAAAACTTGCATATTTAAACAGATACCACAATAATACCGATACTACAACCGCTATAATAATCATAACCGGAATCCAGCCAAAGACATTATGTGCGCCAATCCATACATATCCTTTGGGAAGGTTGTAGAACGGGTTTGCTTTGGTTATAGTCAGTGAGATTCCTGTAAATATACTCATTGTAGCAAGTGTTACCAACCAAGAAATTTCTCCTGTCGCACCAAGCCGTGTTATTAAAATACCATTAAAGGCACCACATACTGCACCAATCAGTATTGCAATTATAATTGCATATCCCCATGGGACGCCTGCCCTTTTAATCAGTGCACCGACAATTACCGCAGACATACCGCCGATGGCACCTATGGATACATTTAGTCCTCCGCCTGCGATAACAACCATCTGGGCATACCCTACAAGAATTGTCACGCTGCACATCCTGGCTAAGGTGATGATATTATCCCGGGAGAAGAAATTACTGCTTTTTGTCCAAACGAACACAGATAAAATTATAATTACTATAAGAATTCCAATTGTATTAGAAATTTGTTGATTTCTTTCGGCAGCGCCTTGTTTTTTAAGCGAATTCTTCATTCTTGCTACCTCCACTTTGTACATCGTCTTGCACTTTTACTGCGGCCCTTTCTTGTTGTCTAATAAGCGCTTCTCTACCTTTATTGAGCATAAACGCAATTAATAGAAGGGCTCCGATGAATATTTGATGGGAAAAAGCGCTTATTTTTAATAATGTCAGCACGGTATTTACAACCATCATTATCCCGGCGCCAATCATGGTGCCGAAGATAGATACTTTACCACCATTTAATAAAGTGCCCCCAAGGATTGCCGATGCAAATGAATATAACATCCAGTTGTCTCCAATGGAGGTTTGAGCTGCACCAAGTTTGGATACTGTCAGTACACCTGCTAATGCACATAGCATTCCACTGATGCCATGGGCGAGTGTTATGTACCTGCCAGAATTGATTCCTGCAAAATCTGCTGCTCTTGTATTTACACCTGTTGCAAGCATCTTTCTGCCGAGAATCGTTCTGTTGTATAACATCCAAACGACTACCATAACAACTAATGTAACTATAAACATGACAGGCACTCCGTATGTTGTCGCCTGACCTCCATCAGGTGTTGTTGTCGCTGGAATGGTGTTCTTATTAATTGCTTTAAAAACTTCTGGCAGATTTCTAAAATAGATATTTCTGGTTACAGCCATGTTAAGGCCGTGAAGAACACTAATCAGTGCCAGGGTAATGATAAAAGGATTAATTTTTGTCTTTACAATCATTCCTCCTTGAATGGCCCCCACAATAAATCCAATAATTAAAGCGGCAATAACACCAACGTACCAAGGTAGCGCAAGCCCGATTTCAGCCTGAGCATAGGTATCAACATTCATAGAACCTTCATAAGGAATGTTGATAAGATAACCACATACCATCCCGGCTACGCCCCCCATGGCACCAACGGCAAGATTAAATTGTCCAACGGCAAGCGTCGCCATCTGAGCCATTCCAACAATTGTAAATATTGCAATGTCTTTTGATAACGATACCATCGTGAACGACAACCGGCTCGGATTCGACTTTGTTATAACAAAAGTCAAAAGCACGATAAGAACTACGGATATACTTGCCAAATCATTTTTGACAAAATTCACTAATCCTTTCTTAATCACTGGTAAAACCTCTTTTCACTAAAAATTCTTTACCCTGCTGCTATGTCGCAACAAATAGTTGTTTTTAAATAAAACTACTCAATATATTCATCTGCTCTCTGGATTCTATCATATCTCTATCAATACAACCTGTAATTGTACCATTACTGAATAACCATACTCTATGCGACACCTGCAAAATCTCGTGCAGGTTGGATGAAATCAGTAATATTGCAATACCTCTGTCAGAAAATGATACGAGCAGTTCAAGTATCTGTTTTTTGCTTTCATTCTCAAGTCCTTTTGTAGGATCAATAAGTATCAAAACATCAGGATTACAACTAATTGCCCTTGCGAGGCTGACTTTTCTCTGATTCACCAGAGAGAGGCCTTCGATTGCTATGTTGTCATCTTCAATATTAAGTGAAAGATCATTATATACCGTTTTAATCAACCAATTCTCCAGTTCCTTTCGGATGATGGCGAAATTACTGATATTACCCAATCGGGATATGGTTATATTCTCTTTTGCACTCAAATTATAGAGTAATCCGTTTTCTTTTTTCTCAAATGATAATAATACAATTTTTCGCTTTATTGCATCTGAGGGATTTTTAATCTTAATTCGTTTGTTATGAAGATAAATTTTACCACCTAAAGTTCTTTCCATGCCATAAAGCGCATATCCCACTTCGTATTTCCCTGACCCGTATGATCCTGTTATACTTACAATCTCACCTTTATTCAGTGAGAAGCTCACATTTCTCAACATATTCTTTGTTGACAGACCTTCAACACGAAGTACCTCTTCTGATGTTTGATTTAAATAAATCCCACTCTTTTCCGAATAATAGTCCTTGGCAATCATCTGAATTATCTTATCTTTTTCCATTTCGGATGTCATTAGATTACCAATTATACTACCTTCTTTCATAATGTACATCCGGTCTGAAACCGAAGTAAAATCCCTTAAGTTTTGAGCAAGAATCAGTATACCTACATTTCTTTTTGCCAGTTCATTAAAAACTCCTTCAAAAAGTTTAATCTGTTCCTTGTCCAAAAGGATATGAGTATGATCCATTATTATAATTTTCCGATCGTCAAGCAGCGCCTTTCCGAGTTGAACGATTTGCATCTGCTCTAATTTCAGATCACTTGCCATCATATCCGGTGAAATATCTAGTCCTAAAATCTCTAAAAGTTCCACCGCTCTGGCTCGCTGTTTTTTTTCTTTTAAGAACAACCCTCTGGCATAGTTCTTCCTTTCTAAAAACAGATTTTCCATCACTGTCAGGTTTGGGATCAAGTCGCTCTTTTTATGAATAATACTAATTTCCGCCTTTTTCCCGTCGAGAGGACTGGCCAATTTTATTTCCTTACCATCGATATAGATTCTGCCAGAATCGGGTTTAATGACACCACCAAACAAACCTACAATCGATGAAAGGGATCTCCCCTCATCACCATACAGTTTTACTGTTTCTCCCTCGTATAGATTAAGAGATACATTCTTCAATACTTTTACGCCATCTATTGTTTTGCAAATGTTCTCTAAACGCAGAATTTCCTTTCTCATGATTTCCTCCACTGTGTTTTCAAGCAGTTAACTAAGTAAATCTGCGATTCGAGGGAAAATGTCGCAACAAGCATAATTTTACAGCAAGCCAGTTTATGGTATTATTCTAATTTCTTCTTCCAGCTTAAATGAGATGAAATCATTGTCCGGTGTATCTTTCTTGAAGATAACCAGTACATCACAGTAATCTCCAGCAGGATAGGGCGACCAATGCCAAACTCCCTTTTCAAATACGATACCCTCGCCTTGATTAACCCGGATAGCACTAATGTTTGCCATATCCGGAACCTGTTTGCCTTCAACTTCAATTGAATTTGTGACAGGTACTATAAAATCACCTTTCAGTGCTGCAAGAAGTTCTGGTGTATCCGCATGCTGTTCGAGTTGACTGACAACAAAACCTTGGTTTCCAGCAGAGTGTATGCCAACCTGCAATGAATCTTCACAGGAAAGAATAGCAAGCTGACCGACGTATTTATGTTCACCAGCATTTAAAGTCAATGTGTCATCAACTTTTATAGCTTTTCCGAACATCTCAACATTTTCTGGTGTCAGGCGCTTTGTCACTAATGTTTTCATAACAGAATTCAACTCCTATTCTTAATACTGGACTTTCTTCCACTTTCTTTCGATTGCTGATTGCTCTGCTGCATCCAGTACTTTTTGCACCATTAAACCGTCTCTGAAATTAGGTGTTACTCCTTCGCCATTTTTAATTGCGGTAAAGTAATCGTAATACTCATTGACAAATGTATCACCGTATCCAATAATATGCCCTACCGGGAACCAATTGGCCATATACGGATGTATAGCCTCTCCTACCATTACTCTCCTGAAACCTCTCACATGTGCAGGATCTCCATCGTTGTAGTATTCGAGCTCGTTAAGTTTCTCTTCGTCCCAGATAATCGCACCTTTGCTTCCGGCAACTTCGATGCGGTTCTGGTTCTTATGACCTGTACCATTTCTGGTGCTCTCGAAATATGCCATCATGTTCTTGTCTTTAAATGTTGCGAGCATCTGTGACGCATCGTCAACATCAACTTCTGCCATATCTTCTCCGGCTTCGGCATATAAACCATCCTCAAATACCGCCACAGGACGCATTTTGTTAAATGTTTTCTGCACACAGCATACTTCGTCTATGTCACCAACCAGAAAACGTGCAATATCAATAAGATGAGCGCCTAAATCTCCGTGTGTTCCATAACCAGCCAAGGCCTTTTTTAAACGCCATGCAATTGGGAATTTGGGGTCAGTCAGCCAATCCTGTGACCAGATTGCCCTGAAATGGTACAACTCTCCCAGCACACCTTCTTCAATCAGTTGTTTTGCAAGGCACAATGCAGGAACTCTACGGAAATTAAATCCAACCATGTTAACAACGCCTGCTTCTTCTACTGCTTTCACCATGGCCTCTGCATCTTCCATATCCAGTGCCAATGGTTTTTCGCAGAATACATGCTTCCCTGCTTTAGCCGCAGCAATAGCTATTTCTGCATGAACCTTACTGGGTGCAGCAATACTGACAGAATCGATTTCTTTGTCCTCAATAATCTCTCTCCAATCAAGAACAGCTTTTTCCCATCCCCATCTCTTGGCTACATCAAAAACTGAATCTTCATTCGCACAGATTATTTTTTTGTTAATCTCCACACCCAAGTCAAAGAATATTGGAGCGTCTGTTATTGCATGTGTATGCGTACGTCCCATAAACTTATGACCAACAAGCGCAACATTGATTTTCTTCATTAATCAAATCACCACTTTCATTTATTTTTTATTTATCGCAATTCATACAGGCACCTTAAATTGTCTTCAATTTAACGCTTAACTCTTGCACTTCCACCCTTCATTAAGCTCTCTGCCTCTTCTTTATATGCCCAGTTCCAGTCTCCCATAAAGCCATGGCATAATGCACTGTACGCTGCTGCAAACTCAATCATGTCTTGTCCCTTGTACTCACCACTTATAAGGGAATATATTATACCCGATGCAAAACTGTCGCCGCCGCCTGTTCTGTCGTATATCTCAAGATTCTCGTACTTTTTGGATACATAGAATTCACCATTGTGGTATGCAACTGTTCTCCAGTCGTTCAGAAGTGCGGTTTTTACTTCACGGAGTGTTGTACCAACTGTTTTCACATTTGGATACTTATCACAAACCATTTTGGCAACATTTTTATAATTCATAGGATCAAGTTTTGAATACGTTTTTGTGGTGCCTTCTGCCTTAATACCAAGCATAGTTTCAAAATCTTCTTCATTTCCAATCAAAACATCAATGTATGGCATGGCTTTTTCCATAACTGCCTGAGCTTCTTCCGGTGACCAAAGTGTTGATCTGTAGTTTAAGTCAAAGCTTGTTGTCAATCCACATTCTTTTGCTATTTTTAATGAACGTATCGCTTCATTTGCTGCTTCTGGTGAAATTGCACATGTAATACCAGTCGTATGGAACCAACCAGCATCCGAAAAGATTTCCTTCCAGTCAATTTCTCCGGGTTGTATCTGCGAAATCGCACTATTGCCTCTATCATAAATCTGTCTGGATGCACGAGGCCCAATACCGACTTCGATAAAGCACAATCCGTTACGCGCCTTTCTTCCCGAACCGTCATAAGGTTCAAGAATGACATCATCCATATTTACATTATGCTCTCGTCCTTTATTAACCACATATTTACCAGACCAGGTATCAACCAGTTTTGACACCCATTTAGTTTTCAGCCCAAGTGTTGAAGTGTTTACACAAACGTTTAACTCTGCTGCTGCAATCGCAAGATTCATATACTGAGCTTGTTCGAGTCTCACATGCTCGGGAGAATTAAAACGTACCATTGCCTCCCCAAAACCTACTAAATCAAATTTTTTAGCCACTTTGTTTCCTCCTAATCTCTATAAAATACTCTTGTTGACTATAAATTTTGGTGTATTACCTTTTAAGTAATCAGCTATACCCAATGTCGCCTCATATGCTACCCTATCAGAACACTCTTTACTCAAAGCTGCAGAATGCGGCGTCAGTATCACGTTTTTCAGTTGTAATAGAGGATTGTCCATGCCAGGAGGTTCGGTTTCAAATACATCAAGTGCTGCACCGGCAATTTCTTCGTTTTTAAGCTTTTCAGCCAGTGCGTATTCATCTACGATTCCTCCCCGCGCTGTATTAACAAGATATGACGTCGGTTTCATGAGCCCAAGTAATCTTTCTCCGACTAAATTCTTTGTTTCTGAAGTCAGCGGCAGGTGCAATGATATGTAGTCTGCTCGTTTAAATACTTCTTCAATATCTTCGTATATCAGAATACCCGGCAATTCTTTAATATATGGGTCGTATCCTATGACTTCCATACCAAATGCAGCTTTACATTTATTTGCCACAAACTGACCAATTCTGCCACATCCGATAAGTCCCAATGTCTTACCGTCTATATCGCGTGTTTTTCCACTACGGCGTATTTTAAAGTTCCCGTCCCTAAGATTACTGTCATACATAATAATCTGCTTTGTAATAGCTAAAATAAGGGTAATAGTATGTTCAGCCACCGATATAGAATTGGCAGTAGGCGTATTGAGTACCAAAATACCTTTTTCTGAAGCCGCTTCAACGTCTACATTGTCTACACCTGCTCCGGTCCTGCTGATAACTTTTAAGTTTTTAGCATTATCAATAACTTCTCTTGTCATCTTGTATGCCGTACTCAACAATATTGCTTCAGCATCCTTTATATGTTCATTAAACGCCTCTTCATTTCCGTCAAGTACGTATACTGTTTCAATATCATTTATATCCTGTAACAGTTGGTAATTCTTTTCATTTAATTTCTTAGTCAATATTATTTTTCTCATCTCAAAACCCCACGTACAGCTTATTTCTATTTATATCATGCCATTTTCTTCAAGCAGTTTTTTCACTTTATCACGCTTATCCTGAGGTAATGGTAATAAGGGTAGTCTTGGGTCTCCGCCCTTTAGGCCGGCAAGATCCATTGCGTATTTAACTGCAGCTACACCACCTGCGCCTGATACTCCTTTGTTGAGGCGTAAAACCTTATCATTAAGCGCAAAAGCCTCTTCATATTTCTTGTCAAGAATTAACTGGTAAAGCTCACAAACAATTCCGGGGAAAATGTTGGCAAGTGATACTATTCCACCACTTCCGCCCATAATTACAGTCCTCATAAAGAAGTTGGCAGATCCTGCCATGACGCTTATTTTATCTCTCAAGCCGAATAGGAAGTTTTCTATGTTACCTGTAGAGGAGTCTTTAATACCTACAATTTTTGGATTTTTTGCACATTCTGCAACCAAATTTACAGAAAGCGTGGTACCACCACAAAACTGTGGTGCATTGTATAAAAGGCAAGGTGTGTCAACCGCATTTGCTACATCATTAAAGTATTTAACCAGTACAGGTTCAGTCATTTGCTTTTTAAAATAAGAAGGAGGGAGCAATGTAATAAAATCAACACCAAGTTCCTCGAATTTTTTTGCAAACTCTATCGTTTCATATGTCGACTCAAATATACATCCACCCATGACGATTTGATCTTCGCCCTTGTTGTCAATTATTGTCTTTAAAACTTTGAGTTTCTCTTCATTGGTCAATGATTTGTTCTCTCCGTTGGAGCCCAGTGCTAAATATCCTTTAATACCAGACTTTGCGTAAAATTCCATGTTCTTTTTAAGGCCGGTATAGTCTACTTCGCCGTCGCTTGTAAATGGTGTGGTAATTGGTGCAAATATACCTGTTAGTTTTTCATTCATTTCTTTCATTTCATTCGCTCCTTTTTTATGCGCCTTAATTGGCGTTTATAATCTTTTTTAAAAATATGTGAATAGTTGACTTGAATTGTATGATATCACGGTACCGATGTTATCATCAAATGAATTCTGCTACATCCTTCCCTATTATTTGCGATAAGAATACACTAACTTCTTTACATAACTAGTAGTAACTAACAAAAAAGCTAAGTTTAGAAAGTAAACATTTATTAATTATTTACATTGTAATTCCTAATCTTGATATAAACAATGAGTCTATATTCGTATTAGGAGGACATATTTCGGTTAGGTTAATAGTTGCTCTGGTTTTTGTGTTTAAACATACTGTTTTTTGTTGCGATTATAATCAGAGCAATAATTCCAATGAAAATTGCGCGCATATAGTCAAATACAAACAACCCGTATAAGATACGATTCAATATGGCTATAATTGCTGCGCCTGCACATGCGCGAAAGAATATATTTGCTCGGCTGAAAAGAGAAACACCACCAATAATAGCAGCCAATATCACCTCAATATCAGCGCTGGCACTAAAAAACCTTGTGGCCAGCAAAGTATCGGACATTACTAAAATACCACCAATGCCGGCAATAAATCCTGCGACGGTATATGTTAATGTCTTAATCCGGTCCACTTTTAAACCACATAATCTGGAAGACTCCTCACTGCCACCAACGGCAAAAATCTGCCGTCCCACTACAGTAAAACGAAATATCAAGTAACAGAAAACCATGATACCCAGGGTGAAGATACACGATACCGGTATAATACTGAAGTATACCGATTTAAAAAACGCAAATTCCGGTTTGGTATTAAATATTGCAATATTGTTTGATATCGATCCCGAAACGCCTCTGGCAAACAGTGCGGTACTCATTGTCACAATAATAGGATTAATCCGTAGCTTGGACACAAATATACCATTAATAAGGCCAATACATCCCCCGGCAATAATACTGACAATTATGGCCGGTACTACCCCTGTTAATTCGGCTTCCACAAAGAAAAACATGATGCTGGAAGATAACAGTCCGATGCTTGCAATTGACAAGTCTATACCACCTGCTGCTAATACAATACTCTCCGCCATTGCAAGCACTGATATTAAAGCTGTACCCTTCAGCACACTAACGATGACGGGAATTGTAAAGAAATAATTATCCAGTGAATAGGCGATGAAAAGGAAGACAACAAGCAGTATTATATTTTCTAATACTTTTAATTTTTTTAATATCTTTTTGCTTTCAGTTGAATGCGTTTGACCTTTATTCTCCATTCTTCACCTCTTGTTTTTATATAAGAATAAACGAGGTTGTCTGTAAACAAACAGCCTCGTTTGGTAAACAATTAAAACAAGCTCTGTGACACTGCCTTATTCTTCAATAGCAAATGCTCTCACAGGAGAACCATCAAGGCCTTTAAGTTTCAACGGTACCGCAAACAATTCAACATAATCGTTTTTGATTTGTTCGACATTTGCGATGCTTTCAACAATGTATATTTCTTTTTCCAACAGCAGTGTATGTATTTCCGCATGCTTGATTGCATTGACTGAAGGACTCTCAAGAGCTATTAATCTGATTTCGTGCTCTGCCAACCAGTCAACCGCTTCTTCACTGAGACCGGGAAAAGAAGTGAAAAAATCGTCTTTGCCAAAATGCGAAGCCCATCCGGTTTTAATGATGACCGCATTTATATTCTTTAGCTTTTCAGCATATGGATCAAGGTGTTTTCTTCCAATCTCTTCAAGTGGTTTTAAGGATGTAAGATCCATCACATATGCCTTACCCACAAAAGCATCGATCGGCACTTCATCAATAGATTTTCCGCCCTTTAGCTTATGTATCGGTACGTCAATATGAGTGCCCGTATGTGTTCCAAAAATAACCTGGCTCACAAAATAACCGTTTTGATAATCGTGATGCTTCAATACCCCGACTGCAGGGTCAGCAGGAAATACAGGCATTTGATGAAAGATATCGTGGGATAAATCAATGATTCTTTTCATTTCTTTCTCCTTATGGTTTTAATATAATCTTACAAGCATTATCGCGTCTTTCTACCATCATATCCATTGCATTCTTGAAGTCGTCATAGCTCTTCATGTCCATAATGTGGGATATTATGCTCTTAACTTCCAGTTTTCCGCTCTCCAGCATGCTGATGACATCGCCCCATACGTTTGGACTTCCCAATGAGCCGTATATGGCTATATCCCTGGTAATAAATGAATCCCAGTCACATTCAGGCCTTTTTGCTCCGAAGAAGCCAACCATTCCGACTTTTCCACATGGATTTATTACCTTTTTAATATCCTCTAACGTGGAATTACCACCCGATGTCTCAACTACAGTGTCTATCATCTCTCCGTTTGTAATCTCACGTACACGTTCAACTAAATCTTCTTCACGTACATTGATAAGCCCGTCAAGATCATATCCCTTGGCTCTGTCCAAACGGTCTTTTCTTGTGCCGGAAAGAATAACCCGCTTCGCACCGTAAACTTTTTTAACTATCTGTGCCGCAAGCAGTCCGATGGGACCTGGTCCCATTACAAGAACATTATCAAGGGGAGAAATGTGTGAACGCATGACTGCATAAAGTGCAATCCCGGTCGGTTCAATTAATGCAGCTTCTTCAAAAGATATGTTTTCAAATTTATGCAGGTGTGAAACCGGGAATGTAATGTATTCTGCAAACGCGCCATCCCTGCTTAAAACACCTGTTTCTGTCCGGTTGATACACATATTGTATTGGCCTTTTTTACAAAAACTGCACTTGCCGCAACTCACAGTACATTCACCCGAAACTTTATCGCCCACTTTAAAACCTTCAACATTGGGGCCGACTTCTGTAATAACACCGGACCATTCATGCCCGGGTATCATAGGCAGTTTACACAGCCCTTCCTTGATATAAACCATATCGTTGGTATAAAGTTCGTAGTCAGTACCACAAAGAGCGGCAGCTTTTATTTTTATAACAACCTCGCCATCCTGTGGTTTTTTTACAGGAACCTCTTCATACCTTGCATCATTAGGTCCATGAATCACAATTGCTTTCATAGTATTTACTCCTTTCCCTATAGCTTAGCTTTAAAACTCTCTATTTCCTGAGCTCCTGAAAGAACGCCGATTTCCAGATTAATCTCTGCTGTTTCACCCGGCTTTAATACGGGGAGCCATCCGTTTTTCCTTGCTTCTACAATACCGACATTGTAGGTGTTTGCCGGTTCCATAGCTACTGCGTAGTCCTGCTGTCCCAGCTGTTTCCACTGATTGCCAACCGGTAGTGTTTTTGGATTATATGCAATATACACGCCAAGCTCTAAGTTTTCGTTAATAATAGCTTGATAAACTTTGTCTCTGTCCATTGGCATGTTGTGGATAAATGTTTTGAATTGATAGTCTTTTATCGGGGCATCAATTTTGCTGAAATCATCCCCTGTTTCTTTAGCGGCATCATTAGCTGCTTCTACATTATCTGCTGAAGTGTAAAACCTTGAATATTCACTTACGATAGGAAATGTCTGATTTATGTGGTACATGATCATAAACGGAGAATCTGTATATCCCTCATTTTGAACCGAGTCTTTAACAAATATTCTATTCTGACCATAAATGCATTTTATTTCACGGGTGAGCACTAAATTCTCTCCATATATCACCGTTTCGCGTACTTTTCCGGTCACTTTAATAACATAATCGTCACCATCCCAGTACTCATCAATCCAGAATCTCTCGGCAGGCGTATTGGACACACGGCCATGTAACCCATGAAATACATTGCCGTCCTGAACCGGTTCGCCTACATGCTTTAGGCCGCATGTTGCCAGCAGTCCGCCATAAAAGCTCCGTAACCATTCATGACCCTGGTTTTCAAAAAACTTAGGACTGACAACACCAACTTTACTTTGCCAGGATACCGGTATGTTCCTGAAACGAGCCGCACCAATATCCATACCCCTATCGGGCAGCACTGTGAATACAAGACCATCCCCGGTGTTTACTTCCACCGCTTTCACTCCGCAGGCTTTTCCTTCAGTATACTGAAAAACACGTGCTCCTGCAATCTGGGACATGCTGCTTACTCTTTCAAGAAGCTCTTCCCTGGTCAATTGCATTCCATACGCGTTGATCATAAATGCTCACCCTTCCTGTTTTTTTATTTTATCCTTACTTAACTTATAGAAACCGTCTTTGTTGGCATATGATGATTCCCATATCTACTTTATAGGAAACAAACTTACATCTCGCTACTCATCACACTTTACGAACAGCTTGTCTAAAACTTGTGCCTGCCTTAATAATAGCAGCAAATAAACTCTGAATCGTTTCTTTATCTCTTTTCTTTTCAATCTGATCCTACTTGTTAACATGCTAATAGCGATATTTGTAGGACTAAAATATACTATAATATAAAACTATACTTTCTGCAGACTTTTTGCAATTAGGTTATTTTCATATTTGTTGTACTATCTTGAGGTTTTCGGTACCCTTAATTCTATTATTGTACAAATATCCTTCATACTATAAACATGGAGTCCATATCTGTCACCAAATATAAGTTTAATCCTTTGATTAATGTTATTAAGACCCAAGCCGATTCTCGAGCTGTCTTCATGCCTGACACCTGTATTTCCGGCAAGACTTGTGTTAATTAATTCCAATGTCTGCTGGTCAATACCAACGCCATCGTCCTCGACTCTGATAATTATACTGTCGATAGTCAATTCCGAGGAAATCTTAATGGTGCCCTTGCCTGGTTTTGTTTCTAGTCCATGAATGATTGTATTTTCAACCAACGGTTGTAGTGTGAGCTTGGGGATCAAACAGCTAAGGGTATCTTCCTCCAGTTCTTTTATCACAATAAACTTGTTATTGAATCTAAATTGCTGGATATTAAGATAGTTATCAATATTCTTTATTTCTTCTTCTAACGTAACCATCGCATTTTTGTTGGTAATGCTATATCTGAATATATCGGCCATTGCTTTTACCATCTTTTCAATTCCCGAAACACCTTGCACTATCGCCTGGCCTCTGATGGATTCAAGCGTATTATAAAGAAAATGCGGGTTAATCTGGCTTTGCAGAGCATCAATCTCGGCTTGTTTCTTCATAATACCAGCGGTATATTCACTGTCTATCAATTGCTTTAACCGTATTATCAGCGAATTTAAGTTGTCGTACATAGGATGCTTTTCGCTCTTCTCCTGGATGTTTTTCAGTTTTAAGTCTGTTTCCCCATTGACAATTGCATGCAATGCACTTTCTACGTTTGTTATAGGCCGGTAAATATATTTTATAAAAAGTATTATAACAACAAAAGTGATTAGCAACAGTAATAAACTTGCAAGAATTATTACATAGTATTCGCCATGCTCCTGATGCAAGAACAAATTGCTGTCTGCTACATAAAAGAGCGTACATCCTGATCCAACTGACCTGTCGTAAAAAATATATTTATCTTCCCCGTGTGCTTGTGTTTCCAGCATACCCGATGTTTTCATGAGATCACCGGTGAACTTTCCTCTTCTGATTAGGTCCTCGTCACCAATGGCATTTTCCTTCCTGAAAAACATCAGTATCTCCCTGACATCGTTTGTCAATACAATTGAACCATTTTCCGCCAACCCAAGTTCTTTAAACAATTCGCGGTTCGCTTCCCAGTTCTTCTCCAATGCTATTATGGTATACTTAGGCTCTAGTACTCCTGTTAAATAGAATTTTACTGCCAGCATGCTCTGCCCCAACATATCATTTTCGCTGCGTATTAGCATGACATCATCTTTTTTCTGTGCAATAAGCTCGTCATAACGTGATTTTGTTCCGCTTAAAAAATAATATGGGCTATACAAATTGGCGAGAGAAAACATATAGTCCTCAGGTCCATATATCGACATACCTGAGATATCTTTTCTCAACTTAAAAACCGGCTTAGTAATGGTATCCAGTTCATTATTTATGTCATCAAGGTTTTTAGTGCTGTTTCTCTTAATTATTAAATCTGATTCTTCGTATAATGTATCCGACATTTTATAGATACTTTCAAGCTCTTTTCGGATACTGATTGCTGCTTGGTTGACAGAACGGGTCACAGCTAATATTTTCTGTTCTTTGTGATATTGTAAAGAATAGTTAATATTGATTACACCGCATACAATCAGTATAATCAAAACACAAATGAAATACCCGCCGATAATCGCAACCATATTTGATTTTATTCTGAACTCATTTGCTTGCTTAATAAAAGCTTTTATACGAGGAATCCATTTTACAAATAACTTTTCAACCATATGCACCCCAAGGTGTTATACTTTTGACACCCAAATACACATTAACATTTTATTCTTCATTAACTAAACATAGAGTTTTCTATAATTCGTTGGATTTACGCCAACTTTTTCCTTAAATAAACGACTAAAATATTTTGCGTCCTTATATCCGACCATATTGGAAACATCAACAATCTTATATCTAACATCTTTAAGCAGTTCCTTTGCAATTCCAATACGATAACCAATTAAAAACTCACTGAAATTCTCACCCTTATTTTTCTTAAAAATCTCGCTGACATATGTTGGGTTTAGACATACCAGTTTCGCCACATCTTCCAGGCCGATATCTTTCATATAATTCTCGGCTACAAAAGCCTTAATCTCATTTATAATCTGGCTACCGCTGCTTTGCTTCAGCTTGGCATATTCACTGCTAAAATCTCTTGCCATCCGATAAATAGCTTCCTTGATTTGTTCCTTTGTTGAGCAATCATCGATTATCTGTATTGCTTTCTCGAGAGAGAATCCTTCCTCTAATTCAAGACCTTTACGCTGCATTACAGAGAATAAAATCTTTATTACTTCACATGCTGCATTGTTATATGCAAGATGACTGTTTGGATATTCCCTCTCTGAGGTTTCAAGTATTTTTGATATTTCGTCTGCTGCGCCATCTGTATTAAAAACGTCAAACAACGTGGCCAGTTTCTTTTCATTTCGTGCATCAATAACAGTCTTGAGAGGCTGAAGCCCGGCTTCTTTGTTGGCATCAATAACACGGCCTGTCCCCATACTAATCCTGGCTTTTACCGCATTGACTGCACTATCGTATGATTTGCCAATGTCCCCTAGGTTGGACGTTTCGCAACCAAGCCCAATTGTCAATTCACTATTGCCAATATCGGCAGAAGAATTAAAGGACACAATTACATTTCGGAAACTACTTTCTATTTCAGCAAGTTTTTTTTCATTGTAATTAAATAAAGCTATGGCTCTATCATTAAAATCGTTTGAAATGATAATAAATTCCTCAAATAAATCCTTATACTTCTCTTTTATATTGGCAAGAAATGAAGGAAACTGATTTGTATTTGAGTTTTCGCTTGTATTCTTTTGGTCGCTGTCTATCTTGAATATTGCAATTCGGAATTTCCCATCTGCAAAATTTGTGTTATATCGTTCATTGAAATTATCAGCTAAAACGTTTGTTTCGGTTCTGTCAATAATCTTCCAAATGTCATGCTCCAGCATATATGTAGCACTGGCTTCAATTTTGTCATGTAACATTTGTTTATATCTGATTTGCTTCTTAGCTTTTTCCAGTATTTTTTCTAGATCCTCTTTGCTAATTGGTTTTAACAGGTATCCCAACACATTGTTATAAACGGCACTTTGCGCATATTCAAAATCACTGTAACCACTTATAATAATAAACTCGGTGTCTATGTCTTTTTCTCTCACCGATTTGATAAGACTAATACCATCAAGACCTGGCATCCGGATATCGGTAATAACTAAATCAGGCTTTTGTTGTTCAATCAGTTCCAGTGCGTATTGACCTTCTTGGACATCTGCAATAATCTGAAAACCTGCTGCTTCCCAATCTACAATTTTACGAATAAGCTCGCATATCCAAGTCTCGTCGTCCACAACAATCACCTTGTACATTCCTGCACCCCCTCCAGATTACAACACATAACCATTATATACTTAATGGCAGAATAATTCCAATCACATTTTTCATTCGGATTTTTTGTTAACCTCCGAATATAATCTTAATACTACGCAAAAAGGGGCAACTTTAAATTTTTTACAACGGGAATGCATGCGTTCTTTCGTACCATTAACAAACGATGTAAAAGTGGACAGACTATGCTAAACAAACTAATTAAGCATAATTCCATTTTAATGGTTTTATCCCTTCCTTTTCAAACCAATCTTTTATATTATTAAACTCATCTGCGGTGGCGTTCATTAAAGGCAATCTGACATTTCCACCCTTCAATCCCCTTAGTGTCATTCCGGCTTTTACTCCCGATACACCTAATGGGCCTACTGTATTCATAGATAGATTATGCAGGAAAGAATGCAATTTTTTGGCCTCATCTAAATCACCGGCTCTAAAGTATTCGTAAAGGCTGCAGCAATACTCAGGGAAAACACTGGCAGTTGATAGCACTCCACCTATTGCGCCATCACAAAGCCCCTGATAAAACGTTTTTATGTTTCCTGCAATAACAGAAAACTCAAGACCTGATATTTTCTTGGTATACTCTAAGTTTGGTGTGTCCGATGAGTTTTTTATTGCTATTATATTTGGGTGCTTAGCTAACTCACTGATTAATTTGGGAGACAAATTAAGTCCTGCAGAGAACTTCGGTGCATTATAAATAACTATCGGAATCGGAGATTTATCTGCTACTTTAATATAATACTCCGATAGAACATCTTCGGTCATTTTACTCAAAAAATAATGTGGCGGGAGAATAAAAGCAAGATCCAATCCATAGTCAGCAACCATTTTAATAAATTCAACAGTTTTATACATCGACTCCCGTCCGCATCCACCTACAATGATTTTGTCCTTCTTTTTATGCTTGCATACTATTTTTAATACTTTAATTGACTCTTCGTCAGTAAGACCCTGGAATTCGCCATTACTGCCTAAAGGCATATAGCCACGCAGTTTTGTATTGTTATAAACATCAATGTTATATGCAATATCATCAAATAGTATTTCTTCATCCTCATTAAATGGTGTTACTATTGGGGCAAATACACCCTGCAAATTTGTCATATCAAACATAGAACTCTCCTTTCTGCCATTTTAAATGGCTACACAAATAGTAATGGTAATGGTGTACGATTTACCGAATGATCATTTGCAAGAATAGAGTTTTATGAACATAATAAAAATACTTTACCTGTACTATATCCGTAATTACTTGTATATACATGATATTATGTATTTGAACTGCTGTCAATACTGACTGACGGGTTTGTGAAAATGTGCCAATTGCGTAGTCAAGTAAATGTGAAAACTCTTCAATAACCGAAGTATGGCGTAGCATAGAGCTGCTATCGGGTTCTTAAAGAATTGTAATTAAAACCATAGTTTTCAATAATATGTCTATATGCTATACACATATAAAAATTTGAAAAGCCGCTGTTAAAAGCGGCTAAATCATATCTTACCTATAATATAGTACCATCTTTATCAAACAGCGGCAGATGCTCCAGGTAAATAATATCGTCTCTCTTATTTGCGTCACCTTCAGCTAATATAGCCATTCTTCCGGCAACAATGCCCCCTGAATCATGTACAAGTTTCTCAACAGCCTTGACCGACTCACCGGTGCTTATAACATCGTCAACAATAAGGACTCTTTTGCCCTTCATATATTCTGCATCTTCCCTGTCAATATACAGAGATTGTAATCTTGCGGTTGTTATTGACTGCACGTCAACCTTGACAACATCTTTCATATATAGTTTTGCGGACTTTCTTGCCAAAAGATATTTATTCAATCCGGCTTGTTTTGTCATTTCATAAACAAGTGGAATGCCCTTACTCTCAGCTGTAATCATCACATCATGTTCCGGAGCCTTTTTAAGCAATTCTTTTGCACATGCAACTGTAAGTTCAACATCACCAAACAATACAAATGCACCTATATATAAATCTTCATTTATTGGGCAAAGAGGAAGTTTTCTCGTCAGTCCGGCAATGTTCATTTCATAGTATTCTCTCATTTTTGTCCCTCCGCTGTTTAATTCTACACTCATTTATTGTACCAAATTTGTTCTCCCTGTCAATTAAAGGTTTGCACTATTTCGACAGTTTTTATGTAGAATATTAAACAGTCTTGAAAAAATAGGATACTCGGGACAAAAATCAGTTTAATTCTTCACTCAACGTTTTATACTTCAAAATAATACGCTCTGCCTCATCTTCCACAGCAATTACTGGCTGAAAACTGTTAATGTCTGTTCTTGACGATATACGGGCAGGTATAATCCTGCATTCGGTTCCAACAATTTCGCTTATGGCTGCGTCAAAAGTTATCAATTGCTGAAATATTATAGTATCCTTATCCTTGGGGTTCATATTACCTCCATAACAAAAATTCCCCAAGCTATAAACAATAGCCTTTCCCTTATATATCTCCATACCTTGCAGAACATGAGGGTGATGCCCTATAACCAGGTCGGCTCCGTTATCAATAGCAAATCGGGCCATGGATTTTTGTTGTGTATTAGGTTTATAACTATACATATCTCCCCAATGGTAATTTACAACTATAAAATTAACTTCCTGCTCACGCATTTTCTTCACATGCTTAACTAAAAGTTCATTGGATTTCTTTTCATGGGACCAGCCTTTATATCCTAAAAAGCCTATTTTCGCACCTTTTATTTCCTTAATGAGATATTTATCTTCATTTGTATAATCAATACCCCATTCATTCAGTGTTCTTACCGTTTCATCATATCCGCTTTGTAAATAGTCCAGGGTATGATTATTTGCAAGTGTAACCCCCTCAATACTGCCTTTTTTTAGAATTTCACAATACTTTGGAGGCCCTTTATACCGAAACTCTTTTTCCGCCTTCCTGGTTTCGTTGGTGAAGACACCTTCCAGATTTATAAATGTATAATCGTCATTGGAGAATATACTGTTTACTCCATTAAAAAAATATGCCGGATCATTTACTTCTCTGTAAACTTTATGAAAAGTATAGCTTTTGTAGCTTTCATCACTGCCTATTGTGCAATCCCCGACAAAAGAAAGGATAATGGTTTCGATTTTTGGACGCACGTCCAGCGAAATTTGTTCTGTACTAACGTTTGTCAGATTAATTAAAAATAACGATTCTTCCGGTGAAATCTTTGACGCCGTTACCTCTATTCTGTCTTGATTATTCTTTAACGGAAAAGAAGATACGTTAAAAGGAAAAATCGATAAAGCTAATATAGCAATAAGAAATCTATTCATAACTCACATCTTAAAAAGAAATCCTATTGCTATATATAGTTTGTTTCCCGGTTAAAAGTACATTTCCGGTGAAGAAAAGGAAACTGTTTTAAAAAGCAATAATTCTGTATTCTCATTCCACCGTAACACTTTTTGCAAGGTTTCTGGGTTTATCCACATCGTTGCCTTTCATAACCGAAACATAGTATGCAAAAAGCTGCATTGGTGTAACAGCCGCTACCGGTGCAAAGATATTGTCCATATCCGGTATGGTTATTACGGTGTCTGCTGCCTTTTTTATTTCATCTTCGTTCTTCTTCGTGGTTATTGCCAGTACAACGCCGCCTCTGGCTTTTATTTCGCGAATATTACTTATCATTTTATCCATTAAATAATCCTGAGTTAATGGACATATTACCAAAGTGCCTTCTTCAATAAGAGCAATTGTACCATGCTTTAATTCGCCGCCTGCATAGGCCTCCGAATGTATGTAAGAGATTTCCTTTAGCTTTAGGGAACCTTCCATGGAAAGCGCATAATCCATGTTTCTGCCAATAAAGAATATGCTTTTTGCATTAAAATGTTCATACGCAAACTTTTGAATTAACTCTCTGTCACCCAGAACTGCCTCAACCTGCTGGGGCAGTTTTTGAAGTTCAGTGATATAATGCTGGTATGATTCCTCGTCCAGTTCTCCTTTCTGTTTGGCAAGGTTTAACGTAAAAAGATATATGGCCGCAAGCTGGGTATTATATGCCTTGGTTGATGCGACAGCTATCTCAGGTCCGGCCCATGTATATAAAACATCGTCGGCTTCTCTTGCTATGGAGCTGCCTACAACATTGACAATGGCAATTATTCTTGATCCTCTTTTCTTAGCCTCTCTCATGGCCATAAGAGTATCCAGGGTTTCTCCCGATTGACTGATGACAATGGTCAGCTGTTTTTTATTGATAATAGGGTCCCGGTAACGAAATTCGGATGCTAAATCAACTTCAACGGGTATACGGGCTAGCTTTTCGATTGCATATTTTCCGACTACCCCTGCATGATAAGCCGTTCCACAAGCAATTATATTTATTTTTTCGCAGCTTTTAATGAATCCACCGTCAATATTAAATCTATCCAAAACGATCTGATTATTCTGTATCCTCGGGCCTATGGTGGCTTTAAGTGCATTTGGTTCCTCACATATCTCCTTCATCATAAAGTGCTCATATCCACCCTTTTCAGCTGATGACACATCCCAGTCAACATGAAAAATATCCCGGTAAATTCTCTCTCCCAAAAGGTTGTATATCTCTGCCCCATTTGCAGTAATGCTTACAACCTCCTTATCTTCAAGAATATAAATATCCCGGGTATATTCTAAAATCGCTGGAATATCCGATGCTATGAAGTTTTCATTTTCTCCCAGACCAACGATTAATGGACTGTCCTTTCTTGCCGCTATAAATCTGTCGGGGTATTCAGAGCATATTACACCCAAAGCATATGCACCTTCAACATCGTTCATGGTATTCATTACTGCTTTGAGTAAATCCCCCTTATAGTTGTAATCTATCAAATGAGCAATAACCTCTGTATCGGTATCAGAAATAAACTTATATCCTTTTCCGGTAAGAAAGCTCTTAAGCTGCATATAGTTTTCAATTATACCATTATGTACAACTGCAATATTACCACTATTGCTAAGGTGTGGATGGGAGTTGACATCATTGGGTTCTCCATGGGTAGCCCATCTGGTGTGACCAATTCCTAAATGGCCATTTAGTTTTATATTGGATAGTCTTTCTTCAAGGGTGGCCAGGCGACCCTTAGTTTTAACAACAGATATCTGATTATCATTAAGTATAGCGATTCCAGCAGAGTCATAACCTCTGTATTCCAGTTTTTTAAGTCCATTTACAAGAACAGGTGTAACATCTCTTTTCCCTATATATCCTACAATTCCGCACATAAATAAATCCTCCTTAATAATTTAAGGGCAAAAAACATTAAGAGCAACCAAATTACAAATACCTGAACTGATATTTGGCGTTGGTGTTATTACAGCAACAAATTTAACCGCTTTTATAAGCAGCTTCGAATTAAACTTTATTTTTGACAGCGTGAATTATAAGAAATGCGAAAAGGCCACTTAACACTTTCTGTCCCTGTCGTCACCGACAGGATTTGTTGGTGCATTTTCGATGGTGGCACACCGGAGGGTTTCCGCCGAATGCTTCGATAACCTCCCTCTCCTCGTCAACTAAGAATAATCTTAGTTCTGGCGCTTTTTATTCTGTCTTTTGAAATACCACTCCTTTCCGACAGATACTTCGCATTTCATTTCTATTATATTCTAAAATGGGTATTCTGACTATATGAGTTTAAAAATTAAAAGGCAGGAAGTTTCAAAACCCCTGCCCGTATAATAAATGTTTTAACGAATAACTATGCCAGCCGCTCCTCAATAATATTTACCAGTTCTATTGCCTTTTTTGTGATATATTCTTGTTCTCTGCCTTCAATCATTACTCTGATTAAGGGCTCAGTACCTGAAGGTCTTATTAAGACACGGCCTTCACCATGGAATGTTTCTTCCAGTTCGCTGCATTTCCTGGCAATAACATCATCATCCAGATAACTATATTTTTTACTGTTACACACCTTTGCGTTTTTTAGAACCTGGGGGAATACTTGCATTACACTTGCCAGCTCAGAAAGTTTTTTGCCGGATTCTTTCATTATGGATAATACTTGTAATGCAGTTACAAGACCGTCTCCTGTAGTATTAAAGCTGCGCAGGATAATATGTCCCGATTGCTCTCCTCCGACAATAAAGTCTCCCTCAAGCATTTTTTCGAGAACATACCGGTCTCCGACAGCTGTCTTAACTAAATTAATCCCGTTATCTCTGGCCATAATATCAAATCCAAGATTGCTCATAACTGTAGCTACAATGGTATTATTCTTAAGAAGATTATTCTTTTTAAGATAGAGTCCAATAATAGCCATTACCTTATCTCCATCAACAAACTGACCATTTTCATCCACAAAAAGTACTCTGTCAGCATCGCCATCAAATGCTATTCCAACATCACAGCCATTTTCACGGGTGAAATTCTTTAACATATCAAGATGGGTTGAGCCGCAATCCTTATTTATATTTAGTCCGTCAGGATTGTTGTTAATAACCAGAAGTTCTGCGCCGAGTTTTCTTACTGCTGCCGGAGATGCAATATATGATGCGCCATTTGCACAATCCATTGCTATTTTCAATCCCTTTAGATCACCTTTTATAGTGCTTGCGGCAAATTCTGCATAGTCATCTGCAGCCGTAACCAGCTGGGATGTTATACCTACATCCAGTCCTTGTGGACAGGGTATTGTCTCGGCATTATCTAAAATTATGGCCTCAATCCTGTCTTCAAGCGCATCTGACAGCTTATACCCCTCAGAATTGAAAAATTTAATACCGTTAAATTCTGCGGGATTATGTGAAGCCGAAATCATTACCCCTGCATCAAAATCATGTTGGCGTACTAAATGAGCTATTGCCGGAGTCGGGATAAAACCGGCCAGTACAGCCTCAGCCCCTGCTGAACAGATTCCTGCAACTAAAGCTTTTTCCAGCATATCACCCGATCTGCGGGTATCCTTGCCTACCAAGATTCGCGGCATATGTGAAGTTTCACTTGCCAAGACATAGGCTCCTGCCCTGCCCAGATTATATGCCATTTCTCCTGTTAATTCTGTATTTGCAATACCTCTGACACCGTCTGTCCCAAATAGTCTTCCCATACTAAAACCTCCATTAGTTAAACAAAAAAGGACTCCCCACTGAGAGCCCGGATGATGGGGAATACCGGTTCTGCACCGGAAATCATACCTTATTAAGATGGTATTATGCAGCATAAAGCGGCTCCCCCAACATTAATATGTTATGACTGATTTAAATATTTGTCAAGAAATTGCTGGATTGGTGCGTTTATTCCGATTTATCCTGCACTTTGAAAAGAGCAAAGAATCTTTATCAGTTCATGGAAAAGATCCTTCGACTCCGCTGTGCTCCGCTCAGGACGACACTCTCCCTGTCATTCTGAGCGTCAGCGAAGAATCTTTTGCGGTGACATAATAAGACCTTCGACTCCGCTGTGCTCCGCTCAGGATGCAGCTTGTTTAAACGCAATTAAGCGGCGTGGCTGGCTGCGATTTAAAGCGGAACACGGATTGCGTAGCGGGCGCGACTAGAAACTGGATGTTAGAAATGGAGCGCTAAATCGCAGCAGGCTACAGTCGCTAAGCAAGTGTACGCTAAGCTATCAATTATTTATTATATCTGATTCTCCCACCATAATATCTTCCAATGCGGCTCCAGGAGGTACCATGGGCCAAACCTTCAGATCTTTGTCTATCTCGCAGTTGATAACAACAGGGCGATTCAGACTTAATGCTTCAGTTAAAATTCTTTCGGCATCTTCTTTTTTAGTCAGATTAAAACCACATGCGCCAAAGGCTTCCGCCAGTTTGACAAAATCAGTTGCCCTGTCCAGAGTTGTCTGGGAAAACCTTTTATCATAAAACATATTCTGCCATTGCCGCACCATACCTAAAGCATGATTATTCATAATTACCACAATGATAGGCAGGTTATATTCAACAGCTGTGGCAAGCTCGTTTAAATTCATTCTGAAGCTGCCATCACCAGCTATGTTAAACACCCTCTTATCAGGTCTTGCAATTTGCGCGCCTATTGATGCCCCCAGCCCAAAGCCCATCGTTCCCAATCCACCCGAGGTTATGAGTGTACGAGGCTTTGTAAACTTGTAATACTGGGCTGTCCATATCTGGTGCTGACCAACTTCGGTTGCTAAAATTGCATCTCCCTTAGTAATCTCATATATTTTGTCCAGGATATATTGCGGAGTTAAGACTTCCGAATCTCTGGCCAGCGGATATTTTTCCTTTAATTCTTTTATGAAACTAAGCCATTTGTTTCTGTCACGGGTTTTGATGCCTTCGTTAATGCGGCTTAATACTTCTCTTACATCACCTATAATGTGGCATTCAGATTTAATGTTTTTGTTTACTTCCGCAGCATCAATATCAATATGCAGAATTTTTGCATGGGGCGCAAAACGTTCAAGTTTACTTACAACCCGGTCGCTAAAACGAGCCCCTATAGCCACAAGCAGATCACATTCGGTAACTGCCATATTTGATGCTTTAGTTCCATGCATTCCTACCATACCGGTATAAAGCTCGTGGGTTGCAGGGAAAGCTCCCTTTCCCATAAGACTTAATGTTACAGGACTATGTAGTTTTTCTGCCAGTTCATACAGCTCATCACAGGCATCTGAAGCAGATACCCCTCCGCCTGCGTATATTAACGGTCTTTCGCTGTTGTTTAAAAGGTTTATTGCCTCTTTAACAGCAACATCATTTATATGCTTGACAGACCTTCTAATTACCTCAGCTACTTTTTTTACATATTCAGCCTTTTGGACAGTGATATCCTTTGGAATATCTATGAGAACCGGGCCGGGCCTGCCCTCTTTGGCTATCTTAAAAGCTCGTCTCACAATATCTGCCAAATCATTAACATCTTTTACGATAAAGTTATGCTTCGTAATAGGCATGGTTATACCCGTGATATCCACCTCTTGAAAGCTATCTTTACCCAGAAGGTTCAATGCCACATTTCCTGTTATAGCTACCATGGGTATTGAGTCCATATAAGCAGTAGCGATACCAGTAACCAGATTAGTAGCTCCCGGACCCGAAGTAGCAAGGCAAACGCCAACTTTGCCCGAAGCTCTGGCATAGCCGTCTGCTGCATGGGAAGCTCCTTGTTCATGGGAGGTTAATATATGGCGGATTTTATTCTGATATTTATATAGTGCATCATATATACTTAATACTGCTCCCCCGGGAAATCCAAATATGGTATCCACACCCTGTTCAAGCAGACATTCGACTAAAATTTCAGCTCCGTTCAGTTTCACGGTTTTATCCTCCTATACCTTCATTACAGCACCCTCGCTGGCTGATGTGACAAATTTTGAATAACGTGCCAGATACCCTGTCTTTATCTTGGGTGATGGGCAAACCCAGCTCTTTCTTCTATTCTCAAGTTCTTCATCGGAAACTTTGAGATTAAGACTGCATTCCTTCATATTTATAGATATAATATCGCCATCTTTGACAAGGGCGATGGGGCCACCATCAGCGGCTTCAGGTGATACATGTCCGATGCAGGCGCCTCTGGTTGCTCCGCTGAACCGTCCATCTGTAATAAGTGCTACATCTGCATCCAGGCCCATTCCAACAAGCACTGAAGTAGGCATAAGCATTTCCCGCATACCCGGCCCGCCTTTTGGTCCTTCATACCGGATAACAACAACTTCACCCTTATTTATTTCGCCGCCTAAAATAGCTTTAATTACATCATCCTCTGAGTCAAATACTCTGGCTGGACCTTCATGAACCAGCATTTTTTCATCTACGGCGCTTCTTTTTACCACACTTCCGTCAGGGGCAAGATTACCTCTGAGTACCGCGATTCCGCCTGTTTCTGAGTAAGGATTATCAACAGGTCTTATGACATCAGGATTGCTATTAACAGCATTTGTTATGTTTTCACCCATCGTCATGCCTGTAACCGTCAAGCAGGTTTCATTTATTAGACCTTTTTTAGACAATTCCTTCATTACGGCACTTATTCCGCCGGCATGATATAAATCCTCTACAAAGTGGTTTCCTGCAGGAGCCAGCTTGCATAGATTAGGTGTTTTTTTGCTTATATTGTTTGCCATATCCAAATCAAAATGAACACCTGCTTCATAGGCTATTGCCGGAAGATGCAGCATACTGTTGGTGCTGCAGCCTAAGGCCATATCAACCGTAAGAGCATTGTGAAGAGCATCAGAAGTAATTATGTCTCTGGGCTTGATATCCTTTTCAACAAGCTCCATAATCTTCATTCCGGACAATTTCCCAAGACGCAGACGCTCCGAATAAACTGCGGGAACAGTACCGTTGCCCGGCAGAGCCATGCCGATTGCTTCAGTCAAGCAGTTCATGCTGTTAGCAGTAAACATCCCCGAACAAGAGCCGCAACTTGCACATGCACTGTTTTCCAGACAGTTAAGCTCTTCCTCGCTCATTTTGCCCGCCTGTACCGCCCCTACAGCCTCGAACATATTGGTAAGACTTACACCCTTCCCGTTTGTTCTTCCGGCCAGCATTGGACCACCACTTATAACAATGGTGGGTATATTCAATCGTGCTGCCCCCATTAACATTCCGGGAACAATTTTATCGCAATTAGGAATGAGCACTAATCCGTCAAAGCCCTGCGCCAGAGCCATGGATTCCAGACTGTCGGCAATGAGCTCTCTGGAAGGCAATGAATAATGCATCCCTATATGCCCCATTGCTATACCATCACAGACTCCAATAGACGGAAACTCCATTGGTGTTCCTCCAGCCATGCGGACACCAGCTTTTACAGCCTCTGCCACCTTATCAAGGTGCATATGTCCCGGGACAACCTCGCTCTTGGCATTAACAATACCAATTAACGGACGTTTCATTTCCTCATCGGTTAAACCCAAAGCTTTAAACAATGATCTGTGGGGGGCTCTCTCCAGGCCCATCTTTACTGAATTGCTGCGCATTTTTTTCACTCCTTTCATTTATATAGGTTTTATATTTTACTTAATTTTTCTGTTATAAGCTCTCCCATTTTATTTGTACCTACAAGTGTTTTTCCGGGACTCATGATATCCCCTGTTCTGTAACCCTCTTCAAGTACTCTGTTAACAGCATTCTCAACAGTTTGAGCTTCTCTTTCGAGATTTAAAGTGTATCTTAGAAACATAGCAATAGATAAAACTGTGGCTATGGGGTTTGCCTTATCCTGGCCGGCTATATCAGGAGCTGAGCCGTGTATAGGCTCATATAAGCCAAAGCTGTTTTCTCCCAGGCTTGCTGAAGGCAGCATCCCGATAGAACCGGTAATCATGCTGGCCTCATCGGACAATATATCGCCAAACATATTACTGGTAACAATAACATCAAATTGGCGGGGAGCTCTGATTAGCTGCATGGCAGCATTATCTACATATAGATGATCCAGTGTTACATCGGGATAATTACTGGAAATATCAGTTACTACTTCACGCCATAATCTTGAGCTTTCAAGAATATTAGCCTTATCTATGCTTGTAACCCTCTTATTTCGCTTTCTTGCTATTTCAAAAGCAATTTTTGCTATTCTTTCTACCTCTCCCACGCTGTAGGCTTCGGTATCATAGGCTTCCTGCCCCTTTATCCCCAGGCGGCGGCCTCTTTCACCAAAGTAAATTCCTCCGGTAAGCTCACGGACAACCATGATATCAATACTGTCACCTACAATTTCAGGTTTTAAGGGACAAGCGTCTATTAATTCCTTATATATCACTGCAGGTCTGAGATTGGCGAATAATCCCAACTGGCCTCTAAGTCCTAAAAGCGCTTGTTCAGGCCGCATATTCCCGGGAAGAGTGTCCCATTTAGGCCCTCCAACCGCTCCAAGAATCACAGCATCGCTTTTCTTGCACACTTGGATGGTTTCATTTGGGAGAGGTTCTCCCGTGGCATCAATAGCACATCCGCCTGCCAGAAGAGTGTTATATTCAAATGTATGCCCATACATTTGGCCTACTTTATCCAAAACTTTAAGTCCCTGGCTGATAATCTCAGGTCCGATTCCATCGCCGGGAATAACGGCTATTTTATAACTCATAAATGCCTCCTTGTTGTAGAGATTTAAGGGGCTGAATTTAACTTTTAGTATCTATTTCTTGATATAATTAACCAGTCCCTCAGCCTCTATTATTTTCTGCATGAATTCCGGGAACGGTTGTGTACTGAATGTAATACCCTTCGTAAGATTCCGGATTGTGCCCGTATCAAAATCCACTTCAAGCTCATCCCCTTGCTCTGTTCCCTTAACGGCTTCTTCACATTCCATTATAGGAAGACCGATATTAATGGAATTTCTGAAGAAAATCCGGGCGAAAGAAGAAGCTATTACACATGAAATGCCTGAAGCCTTGATAGCTATGGGAGCATGCTCCCTGGACGAGCCGCAGCCAAAATTTTTGCCTGCTACGATTATATCTCCATCCTTAACATTCTTTATAAAATCCTTGTCGATATCCTCCATACAATGGCTTGCCAATTCCTTGGGATCACTGGTATTCAGATGTCTGGCAGGGATTATGACATCGGTGTCAACATTATCCTGATATCTGAAAACTTTACCTTTTGCTTTCATAACATCCTCCTCATTTCTAATTGATGTGGGTATCTCTTTCAAGCTCTAGCATTCTAATACAAATTCATAGTTTAAGAATAATGTGAACAAAGATGTCATTCTGGGCCCCTCGTGTCATTCTGAATGGAGCGAAGCGTAATGAAGAATCTTTGGCGTTGACGTTTAAGATCCTTCGCTGACGCTCAGGATGACATAAAG